>JAGUQV010000047.1 GCA_030154525.1 Mycoplasmataceae bacterium
GCTTCAAGGAGCAATGAAAGAAATTTGGTTAATTCTTAAAAAAATAAATGATATAACTGACAAGAATAAAATCAAACACATCCTATTTAATTTAATTAAAATTTCAAGTAGTGGAGATTTGACGAGAATTATAAGAGCTTATGGTAAAGTTTTATTAACCATGTCTAAAAATGATGGAGAAGAATCAGTAAAAAAATTTGAAAAATTGCATTATTTGGACGAGAAGTTCGATAATATGTATGACAAGTCGCTTCCTGTTAATGAAAACTTAGCTAATATTAGATCAAGTAAATATGCTACGGAATTTAAAGAAGATTTAGAAAATTATAGTGAAAGTTTAAGATTTAAAAGCGAGAAAAAATCAGAAAAAGTAAAAGTTGAAAGCATATATGAAATGATTAATTCTATTGATTTGAAGAAAGTTGAGATAAGTTCAGAGGAAGTTAAAAAAGACATAATTGATATCTGTAAAAAAATTGAAAATAAAATAATTGAAATAAAAGCTAATGCTGAAAAATCTTAATCTTAAAAATTCATACACAACACAATCTACAGATATTGTAAAAGAATTCTATATTCCTGTTTTTAATGAATCCGACAACTATGATAGAGCGACTGGTTATTTTAGTTCTGGTATTTTGAAACTATATTCAAAAGGATTAGAATACTTTAAAACGAAAAATGGGAAAATAAGATTCATTATGTCTCATGAAGTTTCTGAAAGTGACTTTTTAAAAATGAAAGAAGGATATGATAATATCCAAAAAAGAATTGAAAATCAATTTTGAAATGGCGGAGATATTGAATCTAGAGAAATTTCAAATCTTGCTTATTTGATAGAAGCTGGAATAGTGGATATAAAAATTGCTTTTATGACAAACACAAAAGGTATTTACCATTCTAAATTTGGAGTTTTTTCAGATAAGGAAAATAATTTGTTTTTTAATGGTTCTAATAACGAAACATATAATGCCGCGCAATCAAATGCCGAGAGATTTGATGTCACGATTGATTGAGAGGGAGCATCTCACAGAGAACTAAGTAAAATTAAAGATGCTAAAGAAGAATTCAATAGAACTTGAAATAATAGTGAAGATGGCGTTTTAACAATAAATCCTTCAAAAGCTTTTTTTAATAAAATTAATTCATTCAATAAAGGGGAGTTGATTTATGAAAGGGAAATCATAAAAAATAATTCTGTTTTACTGGATTTTAATGGTGAAAAAAACTTTAAATTGAAATTTAATAACGATTTTAATAAAATATTAGAAACAGATTATTTTTATAGAAAAAAAATAAAATATTTAGTCAAAAATATTTATGAAGATAAAATTGATTTGATTAACGATATGCAATTAAGAGAAATAAACGAATTGATTAAAAATATGGAAGAATATTCAAATATAAATGATTTTGAATTTTATGTATCTAATGAAGTAACTGACTTTATAGAAAAGAAAGATTTAGAGATAAGGAAAAGATATAATACAGGAATAGATATTAAATTAAAAAATAATAACGTTCTAAACGATTTTAAAAGCTTTGAAAAAACTGTAAATAGCTTAATGGTTAGAAAATTAAGAGAACAACAAATGTGAGATGCATTTTTTGGTTTTTTAATGCAAAAGAGCTTTAATTTTTCAGTTCCAGGAAGTGGCAAAACTAGTGTTGTGTTAGCTGTTTTTGCTTTTTTACAAATCAAAAAAAATATAAAAAAAATACTAATGATTGGCCCTTTGTCATCATTTAAATCTTGGAAAGACGAGTTCTACTTTTGTTTTAACAAAGAACCGAGAGTCCTAAATTTAAGTGATTATAATGGTTCCAGAGAAAAAAATAGACAAATTAAAAATAGCATATATGAAAATTTTGATTTGATATTTATCAATTATCACTCTCTAGATTCTTGCAAAGAATCTATTAAGCAAATATTAGACAACACTTTTGTGGTATTAGATGAATCTCACAAAGTTAAATCCAATACTGGAAAATGATCAAAAGCATGCGTTAGCGCTTTAATAGAAGCGGATAACATGATATTGCTCACAGGAACTCCGATTCCTAATGGAGTTAGTGATTTATATATGCAATTAC
>JAGUQV010000142.1 GCA_030154525.1 Mycoplasmataceae bacterium
ATCCATCCTTATAAATGTTATTTTATGATGAAACAGATTAAAAAGTTATTGAATTTTTAATTGATTCATTAAAACATATCAACAATAGCTAAAAACTTACGCACATTACCTAATTTAACAATAATTACAAGTAAGCTAAAGTAATAAAGTCATTCGCTGATAAGAACGCTATTATGAAAGAGAAAATAACCTTTGATATGAATAATAAAATAAATGAGTGTTAAGAAGGAAGAGAATAATAATTAAGAGACCATGGAGATAAAATAACCGATCTAATTTTGGACTATTAGATATTTAATAAATTATATTAGTTAATTAAAACTTTCTTATACTTAGAAAGTTTTTCATTTCCTCATTCAATATTTTTGGATTTATTTTTACTTCTTTCATTTTTAAAGTATGAAATAAATAATCTTTGTCTGCTTCTCGGTAAATCATTTGACCATCTATATTGAAAGTAAACAAATTTCTATCAAAGTAATCATGATATTGACCACTCATCATTAAACCATTATATGGATTTTTAGCATATCCAATAATTTCATTTATTTGTGATGAATCTTTTTTTTCAGTTTCAAAAGCTTGTTTTAAATGATTTTTAATTTGTCAAATATTATATATATGAGCAGCATTCAATTCATTAAATTTACAAGCCAAACCATCTACACTATTATCAATAGAAATGATATCTGAATATATGTTCTCGTGCTTGTTATAAAGATTTAATGTTTCTCTATTAGCTTTGATGGAATCTTTAAACTTAGATCTTTCTTTATTTAGAGTACTTAAATAGTTTTGTAATAATATTTCAGAAGAAAAATCATCACTTTCATTTTTATCTTCTAGAATATCAATTAAATCATTTATGAATTTCTCAATAGACTCATGTTTAAGAGTAAATTCAACTAATGATTTATAAGTGTATCAACATTTTGACAAATACTCAACTCTATACTCACCAGTTATATCAAAGAATTTAATACCATCTTTATTTTTAGGTTTTTCAATCCTCCTATTATTTATATAAACTTTAGTAAAATCATATTTATAAAAATTAAGTGCAAATATAAAAATAGAAAAAGATAAGTTTCTTGAATAATCAATATTTCTTTTAAGACAAAATATAATAAGTCTTTTAATCATTTCTGAATTATTATAATCATTAATTGTTGATTTAAAATTTGCTGAAACCTTGTAATATCCTACTATTTGACTTCCCTGAGTATTACCAAACATTACTATTCCTAATGATGATAATACTTGTAAATATTGCCTTATAGCACCACACGATACTTCCTTTTTAATTTTTGAAGGAGTAATATTAATTCCATCGATAAAAAGACTAAATAAAGTGTTTTTGTTTTTATTAAAGCCCATATGTCGTACTTCAATTTTATAAATGGGAGACGAAATAACATCAACATTTAACTTCATTTGTTCTAATATACCTAAAATAGAAGTATCCATATTTCATAGTTTAGCTTTATAGTTTTTATTAATACCATATTTTGCAAACTCTTTTGGATCATTAAATTTTGATAATATAAAATTTATCTTATCATCAATACTATTCATTATTCAACTCCTGAATTTTTTTAAGGATTGCAGTTATTGCATAAATAGCAATTGAGTTCCCTGCTTGTTGGTAAAGTTTTTCTTTTCTAATATTTTGTTTCTTGACATTATTATAATCTTTGTCATCAAAACCCATTAGCAAATAAGCTTCTCTAGTTGTAATGAAACGATAATTAGCTTTTACTTCATCTGTGGTTTCTAAGATAGTATTCTTTAAATTGATTACACCGGCATTGGGGTGTCTATCTTGTTTAGTAGTTACAGTTCTTGAATACTTATATTTATCAAAATCATTTAGTTTGTAATTTAAATTGAACATTCTTTCTCTAGAGGGAGTTCTGTTGGGTCTCGCTTCAAGTGCTTCACTTTTATGAGTATCGTTTTCATAATTTTGGTTAATGATATCTTTTAGTTCTCTTGTTTTTAATTTAGAAACTTTTTCAAACTTCTTAGGAAATACTTTTTCTTCAAGATCAATTATTTCAAACTGATCGTCAATTTTAAAATTTCCTTTAACTGAAATTGCATAAACTCTTTTTCTATTTTGAGCAAGTCCATGATCTCTTGCGTTCACAATATAAGTTTTTGTTTGATATCCCAATTTATATAATGCCTTTTTTCAAGCAATATAATCATTGATATGACGTGAGCTAATCATATTTGCAACATTTTCTAAGAGAAGAAATTTTGGTAATTTTTTAATTGATTTTAATTCAGTCAATATTCTTCCAATTTCTCATAATAGACTTGAACGAGTTCCATCGCCCTTTGCCATTCCTTGATTAAATCCGTGAAAAGAACCAGCAACAGATAAATCTTGACAAGGAAATGAATAAGTGATTAAATCAATATCACCAATATTTTTCTGTAGTTCTTTTCCATTTATTTTTAAAATGCTTCCCATATTTTTTGAGATAACATGAGCCTTATAATATTTCAATTTTCTCTCATAGTCCATTTGATATATTTTGGATAATGGTATTAAATCCTTTCCTGAAAAGGAATGATCAAAATTTGAAAGATATTTATCAATTTTATCTTCGGAAATAGTTTTAATTTGTTTTTCAAATTTTGGATAATGAATTGCAGCATAAGATATTTGTGCATCAACATCTCATTCACTAGTACCAACTACTTCATAATTATAATGATAATTATCTTTTAGAAATTGAAGTGATTTGTGTTGAGCACCAATTCCTGAAAAAGTTTCAAATACATTTAGTGTTTTAGAGGTAATTTTAGTTATCTCTGCTTTTATAGGAGTTTTAATATTCATAATTACTAATATTTTAAACTATTTTAGTATTTAATGACTATTTAAATAGTATTTAGTTGAGATAACTAAAATTAAGGGGAAATAAATTAGTTAATTATCGGATAAAATATATAATTATGAAATAGAAAATATTTTATAAAATATGTTCAAGAAAAGGAAATTATGGTTAATGATGATTTTTATAATAATCAAATTAATGAACTGAAAAAAATTGGTGTTAATTTTAGTAACTTAGAAAATGATTATGTAATTTCAATATTAAGAGATAAAACATATCTTTTTAGATTTAAAGGATATCTAAGCAATTATGAGCAAGATGTAAATGGAAAATATAATTTAGATTTTGAAGAATTAGAAGAAATATCAAAAATTGATTTTTTACTCAGAAAATTAATATTATCAATTTGTCTAGATGTTGAGCATATTATAAAAGTGAAAATTATGAATTTATATAATGAAAATTTAATTAAAGATTGTGATGATAAAATTAATTACTTAATTGAAAACAAAATGTTCACTTTTTCAAAAGATAAGTCAAGTAATTATAATCATAAAATTTATGAAGAATATAAAAATGATTGAACTCTTTTTGCATTAATTGAAGTAATTTCTTTTGGTTCTTTATTAACTTTAATTAATCTTTTGGAAATAGATCTTCCCTTTTGCGAAGACAAAGATATGTTATGATCTTTAAAAAGTATTAGAAACTCAGCAGCTCACAATTATCCGATGTTGTGTAATTTGGATAGTAATAAAAATTATAAAATAAATAAAAATATTTTCGAGTTCTTAGAAGAACAAGGTTTTGAATCTCTAGAAATAAGTTATATAAGTATTCCAATCATTAATGATTTAATGTGTGTTTTATGAATATTACACAAAATAACCAATAACAAAGTGATTTCTAAAAGATTCGAAGATATTGATGTATTAAAAGAAAGAATCAGAAATAGCAATACTGAAATAAAATCATCTAAGTGTAAAAACATTTTTAAGACAATTGATAAGTATAATGAATCGCTATTTAAAAATTAAAGATTTGCATATGATTTGCTTTTAATATAAACAGGCAACTTAAATATTGTTTTCTATCTAATATGTTATAATTTAGAAACATATTCATAGAATGAATATAGAAAGATGTTGCTATGCAAAACGATAATCTACTTTGAAATAAAATGGCCTCGCTAAATAGAACTAAGCTTATAGTGGATATTGTAGCTTTTGTAATTGGGTTTTTACATATCGTTGGAATAATTATTTTATTCGCTATGCCGGTTCAAAATAATGGAGAATCAACTTCAAATACGAATGGAACCGTATTTATGGTTATTCTAAATTTATTATTCGGTCTATTATATTTTGCATTTTTTGTTGTTGATATTGTTCTTATTGTTCAACTTTTCATTACATTAGGAAAAGTTTCTGATGCTTCAAAAAGTGAATATGATAAGAGTTCAACATTACTTATCTTTATGATTCTCTCAATATTTATTACATTAATTTTTACAATTATTCTTTTTTTTAAATTAAAAGAAATTGTAGAAAAAACAAGTGTAATTTCTGATGTAAATAATTCCGACAATGTTGAAACAAAAATAATAGAAACTCAAGAAAATCCAAAAAATACATTATTGTAGATTCATGACAATAAAAGAAAACACTAATTTTAAATGTTAATATATAATTTGATAAAGATTGTCCGCCTTCATATAGATGAATAAAATTTGAAAGATATTATTCTTTAATTTTAAAATATATAGATGATAAATTAAATAAATAAAAACACTCTATGCTTGGAGTGTTTTTATAACTATCTTTTATTTATTTTAAATATTAAGAGATATTAGTCTAGTGTAACTTTTGCGCCAACAGCTTCTAGCTTAGCTTTAATTTCATTAGCTTCATCTGTTTTAACGTTTTCTTTAATTGCTACTGGAGCTGATTCAACAAGTTTTTTTGCTTCCATTAATCCAAGACCTGTTAAGTCTTTAACTATTTTAATACATTGAACTTTGTTTCCACCATCTGATTGTAACATAATTTTAAATTCTGTTTTTACTTCTGCAACTTCTGCTGGACCTGCAGCTACAGCAACTGCTGAAGGGTCAATTCCGTATGTTTCTTTCATTGCTTCAACCAATTCCATTACTTCTTTAATTGTCATTGTGTTTAAGCTTTCAATAAAGCTTTCTTTTGTTAATTTTGCCATTTTTTTCTCCTAAATGATTTTTCTTTTTTATTTTCTTTTTTTATTCTTTAATATGATTTTCATCAACTAACATTTTTAGTCCAACAGCAACCTGTCTAACCGCACCTTGTAAAGATCCTGCTAAAATTGTTAATGCTTCTTCATAAGAAGGTAGCAAAGCAATTTCCATAACTTCATCATAATTGATAACTTTTTTCTCAAAAATACCTGCGATTAATTCTAGTTCTTTATTTTTCTTAGCAAATGTTGCAAGAATTTTTGCTGCTGAAATTGGATCTGAATTTGCAAATGCATATAAATTGGCACCTACAAGTTTTGAAGATAATTCTTTAAATTCTCCACCATCAATAGCTTTTATTACTAATCTATTTTTATAAACCTTAAGTTCAACATCTTCATTTTTAGCTGCTTTTCTTAAAGCTTGAAATTGTTTAACATTGATACCTTCATAGTTAGCAACAATAACTGACTGAGCTTTTTTAATTTTCTCAGCAATTTCTTTAACAACTATTTTTTTATTGTCTTTTAAAACTCCCATAATACTCCTCTCTAATTTTTTGTACAATACTTATACCTTTATCATTAGAACAAAGTTATACACTCGGTAACAAATTAAGCTTTCGCAGTTACTGTCTTGATGTATTGTAAAAAAATTATAACAAAAAAAGACTAAAGTTGGTCTTTTTTAGAAAATAAAACAATCGATTCAAAAGGCCCCAACATTTTAATTTTATTTTGATATTTCTTATTTGTGTAATTTGACATAATAACACCCAAATTATTACTGATATTTACTTTCTTTCATTTTCTAGAAATGTTAATAAATATAAATAATTTTTCATCGCCAAACTTATGTTGATATTTTATAACTTCTCTTGAAATAGCACTAACTTTAGTAATTGATTCATTAAAAAAATGTGCATAAAGCGGACTCTTGATGAGCTCAATTAATTTCTTAGAATAAGTTAGTGGTGAATCTAAATCCATATACTGATTGGCAACATTGATTTCTTTATATGTTGAAGATGTTTGTCTAACTATAGTATCACTTTTTGAAAAACCACCATTTTTTGATAAGTCCCATTGAAATAATGATTGTGTATTTATTGGAGACAAGTATTGCTGTGCCGTATTGAAATCGATTTCACTTTGTCCTTGCGATTGCAAGTTCCTTCTTCTCTCCACGAGATTAATATCATTAAAGTCACTCATATTTTTGATATTTGTCTTTAGAACCCCTAATTCATCACCATAGTAAATTAATGATGAATTTGCACTCATTAATGAAATTGCCATCAGAGCTTTGGCAGCTAATGAATTTAATGATCCCTCACTTCCTCAACGTGAATTAATTCTTCCTGATGCTCCAGAACCCAACGACATAATAATGTTATTGTTCATATCACTTATTAGGTGAGCAGCTTTTATTCTAGAAATCATTTTGATTGGTTTAAATTTTTCAATTTTGTCATTATTTGTCTTAGGATTAGTCCCAAGAAGAGAGTAAGAAGAATCAATAAATAAATCTGCAGCTTGAGCTTCTTGGTTGAGACAATCATTTATATTTTTTTGTGTTAATAAAGGTGATTTTAATATTATTGTAATTAATGGATTTATTTTATTAACGATTTCATATAGTTGATTTAGTTGATCTTTTGTAATACTACTAAATACTTCATTTTTGTTGAATAAGTATTCAAAATCTGTAAACACAAAATTCATTACTCCCAGAGATATTCAAAATCTAATAATTTTATCAAATGACTCTAATGTTTTTCTTGAATTTCAATTTTCTGATTGATTTTCTGATTGATTCTTCGCAAGAAAAAAAGCTTTTTTAGATTGTCCAAAATCACCTTCATTAATGCTTCCATCTGATGAAAATAATAAAGATTTTTTAATATCTTTAATATTTACTTCAACTGCAAAATTGATTTTTTTCTTTCCGATAATTTCAATCATCTCTCTGAGTTCTTTGATATTACCATACTTATTTTTTAAATTTATAAACTTGCTAAAAAGTAATGAGTTATAGTTATTAAAAATATCAGGGATGATTATGCAATTAACACCCATAAATGAAAAATAGTCAATTTTCTTTGACAATCCTGCAAAATCACCAAATCCATCATCATTACTATCATAGAAAAATAATGGGTTTACTTCATAATATATTTGCTTTTTATGTTGGATTTTAATCATTTAAAAATTATACAAAATTAACGTATTATTTCTAAAAGAAGTTTTTCAAATCCAATAACTTCATTAATTGTACCAGACTTAATATCATTATCTAATTCAGATAACATTTCAATTAAATTACTTATTTTGTCTATGCCATAACTTTTCAATAATTCATTTGCTTTTTTAATTCTAAAGATATGAATTTTTGTTTCGACAGCAATTTCTTCTAATCTAACTCTAGACTTTATGTATGAATTTATTGTAGTGCAAAGAATTAAAGCATTTGAAAGTTGCGACATCAAATTTGTTATTGATTCTCCGTTGTTAATTTTCTCTTTGTAACCTCTAAATAATCCAGATGCATCTTTGTCATTAAATGAATTAATGAATTCAAAAATATTATCCGAACTATATTTTGAAACAGAAGTTAATATCATATTTTTAGATATTTCATTTTCTTCCAATAATAATTTATCAATTTCTTGAATTATTAAATTTAGATCATTTGGTAATTTTGTAGAAAGCAAAATACAATTCATATTTGAAATAACCCCACCCTTTGATTCAACTATTTTTCTAATCACATGCACAAGTTCAGAATTAGTATATTTCTTAATTTCAATTTTGTTTGCTTTATCTTGTAAAAATTTAAATAATGGTGTTTTTATCTTTGGGGAAGCTTCAGAATAAACAAATATTAAAATGCAATTTTCATTTTTATTATTAATAGAATTAATGACTTCTTTTTCATCCTGTGTGTTTGATTTATTTAATAAATAAAAATCATTCAAAATGACAATTTTTTTGTCTTGAAATATTGAGAATGTGTTAATCTCATTTATAAAATCATAAATTGAACAATCAGAATGAAAAACAATAGGAATAACATCGCTATTTTCATTGCATATTTTCTTAATTTCTTTTTTAATTAGAAATAATTCTTCACCATAAATAAAATACATATATTCATTATATAAAGAGATATTAAAAAATTAAGAAAATTAATTATTTTTCATAATATTTCAAGTTGTAAAATGAATTAATTCTGTAATAATTCAGATACCTATAGCAACCCCTATAGTAATAAATGAGGTAGTTTGATTTCATATAATAGTCGGAATTGAGTTGACAAAATCAGGGAAGTGGTTTTGAAGAGTGCTTGACATATTTTGAATGTTAATTGAATAATTTTCCTCAGTGAATGTTTTTATTAATGTGCTATTAACATCTAGGAATTCTTTTTCTTTAATGATTACTCCTTCAAAATTTCTAGCAATATCACTAAATCCTTTAAGTGCTAAAATTACTGCTATGCAACTTATTGAAAGAAAAATTAAATTTAATACGAAAGACAACCTTGCTCTTGATCTTGTCTCTTTGTTTGTAAATGCAAAAATAAAAAGAGTACTTCCAATAATTAAGGGTTTTGAAATAATACGAGCAAGAAAAATTACAAGTATTCCAATTACAATTAATTGAAGATCATCTTTAATTTCATTAAATTTTATGGAGATTGTTGAAATATTATTGAGTAATACACTTTTATTAGAATATAAAGCTAGTTCTGGATCATCAAAGATATTAGCAAAAGAATTAAATTCAAGACTTGTTAGAACAATATTGCTAATTCCAATAATAATAATTGGTATTCCAGCAAAAAATAGCAATCAACATAAAATTTTAATAATTACAGTTATTATTGTGAATTTTGGTTTGCTTTTTTTAGTGTTCATTATATTAATTTTAAAACAAATATCAATTTACATTACATATTCTTTATTTTTAGTTTAAAAGATTGGTAAAATACTAATATTTATTTATTTCATTATGAATGATCTAACTTAAACATTAATATGTGAAAGGAGTAAATATGCAATTAAAAGGATTTATAAAAATCGAACAAAACAAAGCTTCTGAGATATACGGTGGAGGTGCACTTTCATTGATGACTTCATTATTGCCAGTAATAGCACCTGCATTCAGCTCAATAGTAACTTCACTAAAAATACTATTTAGTGATAAGGGCGAAGTCAAGAATAAAGATGGAACAGCTACTAAATGAGAAAATTATGAAGATAAAAGCAATGGGCAAAACAAGCTTTTCTTTATTAATTAGTTTTAATGTGTAAAAAAAGACAAAAAATGTCTTTTTTTATTACTCTATAAAATCAATAACATCTTTTAAATATTTTTCAGGTTCTTCTTTGAAAGGTAAATGAGCAGAATTAGTAAATATTGCAACTTGAATGAATGGTTTATTAGATCTTTTAATTGATCTAATAGCCGCTTTATATGGAATAGTCTGATCATACTCACCAACCATTAATAAAGTAGGTGTAGAAAGATTTCTCTCTTCCTTCATACAATCTTTAAGATTTGTTAAGCTAAACATTTTATATTTTAATTTCTTAAAAAATTTTATATGCTTAACTTGATACATATGTTCATTAGAAATATAATTTTCAACATCTAAATTAATTGTTTTCGTTAAATCTTTATATAGAACATTATTTAATGCTAATGTTTTATTAAAATTTTTTGGATTAAATATAAAAAAACAACTTAGAGTTTTTAATGTAATTGATGAATTCATTGGAGTAACAAGAATTAATTTCTGAACTTTTGATTTTATTTTATTTGCAATTCTCATAGCAATAGAGCCACCCATTGAATGACCAATTAGAAAAAAATTATCTAACTTTAGTTTTTTAATCATTGATAGGCAAAAATTCACAAATAATGTATTTATGTTAATTTTATTTTTTGAATCAATGTTTGTATATCCATGTCCTGGCAATTCAAAAGCATAATAATCATAATTTACAAATTTCTCCGCGACTGAGTCATGATAATCACTATTTGTTGCAAATCCATGAATAAAAACAATAACTCCTTTTGATTCACTTGCTGCTGGTTTAAATTTATATGAACCAATTTTATTGTTTAATACTTCCATAATGATTTAAATTTTGTCTTTTTCTAAACCATCTTTTTTAATTTTGTGCATAATTGATTTTATTTGTTGGTCGGTTGCTAAAGATGCATCAATCACAATATAATTTATTCCATAAACTTCACAAACATTAACAAGATATTTAAAATACATTTTATGAACTGATTTAAAATAATGTTCATTTTTAGAAAAATTATCAACTTCTGATTTTCTTCCTCTTCTAAAAATTCTATCTTTAAATTCTTCTCATTTTAAATCAAGGATAATGTATAGTTTTGGAACTCCTACAGAATATATTAATTCTTTGACTTTATCGTGTCACATACTATCATAAAATCCAAACATAATAGGATCAGAGGTCATATTTTGATGAGCAAATAGTCTGTCCTCAAAAATAGTTCTATCAAAAACAGTTAAATTATTGTTCTTGATTCCATTCTTGTAATTATCAAATCTTGAACAAAAAAAGTACACTTGAAATGCAATTGCAGAAGTCTTATCTCCTTCATAAAGTTTTTCTAATAACAAATTCTGTAATTTATCATCTTCATTCAACTCAAATACTACATCAGCATTCAATTCATTACCTAAAGCTCTTGAAAGAGTTGATTTTCCGGCCCCTATCATTCCACCAATAGCATAGCTATTAGATACTTTTATCCTTTGAAATTCATTCTTCAACTCAGAATTTTCTAATTGTTTTGACATTTTAACTCCCATTTTTATAAATACTATATTTCATTATTATAAAGATAAAATTTCATTTTATTAAAACTTTTCAATTATAATATTTCATATGTCTATTTCAATCACAACATCTAATGAAATTTTTAATAATAATCAAAATTTGATGATTATTTTTTCTGCCTTTGATGGAGAAATAAGGTTTGAAAAAAGAGATGATTGCTTATTTATTTATAATAAAGATGATACTGTTATTGGTATTAATATTTTCAATTATAAAAGCATATTTTCAGATATAGTTTCAGGATATCATGAATTTTCAGATATTAATTTCAAAAAATTGGTTCATAAATATCCCATTGAGATGCACGGAGTTATAAACACTTTCAATTTTAAAATCGGTTTAATAACCAAAATTGATACTCATCCTAAAAGTGATAAATTGAAAGTACTCTGTGTTAAAACTAATGATAATGAAATTAAGATAGTAACAAATATTATGGATTTAATCAAAGGTAATAAATATCTATTTGCGATGGAAAATACACTTCTTGCAACTGGAGTTATAATTAATAAATCTAAAGTGATGGGAGTTGAATCTCATGGAATGATTTGTTCTTATAAATCGATTGGAATCAATAAAGAGGGAATTATTTTGATTGATAATCAAGATATAAAAGACAGATATGAATTTTAAAAGGGGCTAAATAATGGGGAAAATACTAGAACTAATAAATGATTTAAAAAAAAGAGAAATCATTAACAATATAACTAATGAAGAAAAACTTACCAAAATTTATGATGGTGACGGAATTTACATTGGTTTTGATCCAACTGCAAAGTCTCTTCATTTAGGTAACTATATTCCAATAACTATTTTAAAAAGATTTCAAAAAATTGGTCTGGAATCTTTTGCTATTTTAGGTGGTGCAACTGGTATGATTGGCGATCCTTCTTTTAAAGATTCTGAAAGAGTTCTATTAGACAATGACACAATCCAAATTAACAAAAAAAACATTTCTAAACAATTGGAATCATTTGATTTAAAGGTAATAGATAATTATGAGTTTTATAAAGATGTTAATTTCTTAGATTTTTTAAGAGAAGTTGGTAAGCACATCACTATAAACTACATGATGGCGAAGGACTCAGTAAGTTCAAGAATGGAAACAGGAATCTCATTTACAGAATTCTCATATCAATTAATTCAAGGGTATGATTTTAAATTATTGTATGAAAATCATAATATCAAAATTCAAGCAGGCGGAAGTGATCAATGAGGAAATATTACAACCGGAATTGAACTTATTAGAAAATTTTTCGGAGAAAATAAAGCACTTGGAATTACGATGAATCTCTTAACTGATGCAAGCGGAAATAAATTTGGGAAATCAGTCGGTCAGCCAATTTGGCTAGACAAATCATTGACATCTTCATATTCAATGTATCAATACTTATTGAACCAGGTGGATGTTGATGTAGAAAAGCTTCTAAAATGACTAACATATTTAACTGTTGAGGAAATTGACCAAGTTATGATTAAACATAATGAAAGCAAGTCATTGAAGATTGCTCAAAAATTATTGGCATTTGAAGTAACGAAAGACATAAGAGGAATTGAAGAAGCAATCAAAGCACAAGAAATAACTTCAATATTTTTTGACTCCAAAAAATCAATAACCACATTGACTATTAATGATATTGATGAAATAAAAAATGACATTCCTTTTTTTGACAATAACAAAAAAGAAATTACTTTAATAGACCTGCTTGTTGATGCAAAAATTGCAGTATCAAAAAGAGAAGCAAAAGAATTTATTGCATCAAAAACCATTTCAATAGATGGTGAATTTGTGGCTGATGAAAATATGAAAATAGTTCCTGAAAATTTTGAAAAAATATACTTATTTATTAAAAAAGGAAAGCGTTTATATTATTTAATTAAGTATTAATTATTTTAAAGAAAATAGTTATATAATATTAGATATGAAATTAAATTACAAGAAAATAGTTGATAAGAAATTTGAATCTGTAGTTAATGGTTATTCTCCAACTCAAGTGGATATTTATTTTGATAAAATATGTTCAGACTATATTGAATTTGATAACGAAATAAAGCTTTTGAATTTAGAAATTTTAAAACTCAAAAAAGAAAAAGAAGATTTAAAAATTGAGTTAGAAAATAAAAAACAAGTTAATGAAAATATTGAAGATTCTTCTGAAATAAAATAGTACTTAAGACACATAATAATAAATATATAAGCAATATTTTAAATTGTTATTTTTATTAATGTTATAATTTTGATACTAACAATAAAGAACAGGCAATTAATGAATATCTTTGAAATGGGAGTAGAGTTTAAAGATTTTTAGTAAAATAAATAAATAATTGTTGCATCCACTTAGTTATTATTATTTTTTATTTTAGTTTTTAGGAATATTATGGAAGAAAAAATCAATAAATTAATCGCTAACTCACTTTTTCAAATGACTGGAAAATTAACAATTTCTCAATTTAAGAATATTGTTAAAAAAATGGAATGAAAGATGGATTATAAAAAAATTCAAATAGTTGGAACAAATGGAAAAGGAAGTGTTGCTAAATTTATTAATGATAATTTAGTTAAAGATGAACAAAGAGTAGGATTGTTCACTTCTCCTCACATAATTAATTTAGAAGAAAGAATTAGGATAAATAATCTGAAAATTCCTTTTATTGATCTTCAAATTAATATGATGGATATTTATATTAAATTTCCTGAATATACATTTGGTTTCTTTCAGCTAATGTTTTTATCTTCTCTTGCTTATTTTGAACAAAAAAAAGTAAGTGTAGCTATCTTTGAATCAGGCATTGGTGCAAAGAAAGACATTGTAAATTTTTTGGATTTTGATATCACTTGTTTTACTTCAATAAGTATTGATCATGAAGAAATTTTAGGTTCAACAATAGAGAAAATAACAACTGATAAATCTTTTGCAATTAAGGAGAAAAATATTGTTTACATTCCTGATAATATGGAAGAAAAATCACTTAATATTATGAATAAAAGAATTAATTTTGTGAATAACAAAACTACCAAAATAATTAAAATAAAATCTAAAAATATTTATGATAATAATAAAGAAATTGCAAAAACAATTTTAGAAAATGAATTTAAGATAAAACCAAAATTATTTTTGCTTCCCGCAGGTAGATCTCAGGAAATAATTATCAATAATATAACTTGTTATATTGATGTTGGTCACAATCAAGACGGTATCAAAAAAACACTAAGTTACTTTAAAGAAAATAATATTGTTTTTGACAACTATATTGTCTCATTATCTTCAAACAAAAATGTAAAGAAAATTATGAATAATTTTGATCCTCAAAATACATTTGTCTACCAAAATAAAAATAAAAGATCTTTACCTATCCATGATTTTCCAGAGGAGTTTGGCAGAATATATTCAATTGAAAAACTAATTAAAACACTTGATAAAAGAATTTTATTTATTGGTTCATTCTATTTTATTGAAGAAATATTGAGAGAAATCAAATATGAAATTAGTTAATATATTTAAAAATAATCTTAAATTTACAACATTAGATATAGCTCTTATGGGAATGATGATGACAATTTACTTGATCATTGTTTGGGGGCTAAAACAATTTTTGCCTGGAAAATTCAATATCAGTATTGAAATATTATTCTTTATTATTTTCGGCATTATTTTTGGACCAATTAAAGGCTCTATTTTTTCATTATTGTGTGATACCGTATATCAATTGATTTTGGGTTCAATAGCTTTTTGGATGATTGAATATGCTATTGTGCCACCATTGGTTTCAATGGTATCTTGATTTTTAATGTACTTTTATGAAAAGGAAAACAAGTTTAAGTTTATATTTCCAGTAGTTATTTTAGCATTAACAATCGCTGGTGTTATTTCATTTTTTGTTTACCAGTTTATTAATAATTCATTTAAATTTGAGAACAGTATTATTGACCCATTAGTCGTATTTTATCTTATGATTACTTTGTGTATAATTATTTTGACTTCAATTATTGTTGCATTAATTTTATATAAATTAAAGAAAGATGTTATTTACATTAAATTCCTATATTTATTCTCGGTAGTAGCGATTATTTTAATTATTTTCAGATGATTATGAGGGCCATATGCTTATGTAAATTTTTTTAATAGATTTCTCTCTTCAGAAAATAATCCTGATAAAGTTATGTCAATCCAATATCCCATAACATTAGCAGGCATTGCCATGAAAACTACATATGTCTTACCTATTTTTGTCATTATTTTAATACCTTCTTTGAGCGCTATTTCGATTTCTAAAAAAAATTATTTTGTAAATAGAGATAATAAATAACTTTTTTTATATAATTAAAAATACAATGAATAACAAAGATAAGCCATATACCAAGCGAAGAACTCAAAGAATGAAAAATGTTGAGATAATTTATAAATATGAATTATTTGATGAAATAGTTGACATTGACAATATATTTTCAGTAGAAAACATTAATAATGATCAATTAAAATTACTTACTGCAGTTCAAAAAAACTACGCAAGCTTTATTAGTACAGCTAAACTATTTTTGGATGAAGATTGAACTTGAAGAAGAATGCCTCCGTTGACTAGAGCAATAATATTGTGTGCTTCTGTGGAATTATGAACACTTGATAAAAGAATTGTTATTAACGAATATGTTGACATTACTAAAGATTTTATTCCTGATGAAACTTATAGATTTGTTAATAAAATACTAGACAAAATAGAGAATGTATATGACAAAATTAGAATTAAAAAAAGTTAAAAAAGTTAAAAAAAGCTTGAAAAAAGTCAATAAATTTAAAGAATATAAGAAAATCTATAAAAATGTTCAAATGCAATTTATTTTTACAAAGTTATCTATTATTTTTGAATCTAAAATTTCAATTGAAAATTTAGTAAAAATTGAATTATCACTTCTTAATGATCCAACACAAGCAAATTTTGTTAAATCAATGAAAGAGTTATCGCAATCTTTTATAGATGATTTTAAGAATTTGGAATGAAATAATTTTGCTATATTTATATGATATTCATTTCAAACATCACTATTCTATAATAAGAGAAGAAAAGTACCATGTGAGTATACATATGAAAATTTTATTGCATTAAATAAAATTAAGAGAATTAATTTTACAACCTGATTAAAATCATTTTATGATTCTGATAATGTGGATTTTAATAAATATGTGATCAATGTTTTAAGGAACACTATTTAAATATGACTTTATTACAAAAAATGCTTGAAATGAAATATGAAGAGAAAGTTGCTAATTCCTTAATTAAAATTGGTAATGTTTTTGTCAATGACCAAAAAATAGTTATGCCACAAACGAAAATTAAGGAAACAGATATTATTAATGTAAAGGAAAAAAATAAATATGTGAGCCGAGGAGCATACAAGTTATTAGCGGCTTTGGAAGAGTTTAATGTCAATCCCAAAGATTTAGTATGTTTGGATATTGGATCTTCAACAGGAGGCTTTACACAGGTTCTTTTAGAGAAGGGTGCAAAGTTTGTATATGCAGTTGATGTTGGAACAAATCAATTAGATTATAAATTACGCATTGACAAAAGAGTTAAGACACTTGAAAAAACTAATTTAAAACTTATAAATGAAAAAATGTTTGATCAAAAAATAGATTTAGTAGTTTGTGATGTTTCATTTATTAGCATAAAAAAAGTTTTTGATGTTATTTCTGACATCCTACAACCAGGAAGTTTTTTTATAGGATTAATAAAACCTCAATATGAAGTTAATAGTGATGAAGTTTCCAAAGGTGGAATTGCAAAAATTGAATTACATAAGAGTATAATTGATAAGATAATAAAATATGGTGAAACACATTTTGATTTTATCAAATTAATAAATTCTCCAATTCTTGGCCATAAATCCAAGAATATAGAATACCTATCGATGTTTAAAAGGACAAAAAATGAATAAATGAATTAAAGATTTCCCTATGTTAAAAAATGATATTGTGTATTTGGATAATGCAGCACTAATTTTAAAACCAAAAATTGTCATTGATGAAATATATAACTATTATACAAATATTTCTATTTCAAATAGAACTAAGGATTCAAAATTAGGAATTAAAGTTGATTCAAAAATAAATGAAACAAGAGAAAAAGTTGCAACTTTATTAAATTGTCAAGATGATGAAATTATTTTTACTTCTGGAACAACAGATTCATTAAATTATGCTTCATTGTTGCTTGAGAACTTATTAAAAAAAGGTGATGAAATTATTTTATCTAAATTAAATCATGCTTCAAATATTGTTCCGTGATTGGAATTAGCAAAACGAACTAAAGCTAAGATTGTTCTATCGCTTGATATTACCAAATCAATTACTAAAAAAACTAAACTTATTTGTATATCACAAGTAAATAATTCCTTTCAAGCAAGAGAAAATCTGGATGTAGTATATGAAATGGCAAATAAAGTAGGTGCTTATTTAGTTAATGATGCAGCTCAAGCTATTGCTTATGAAAAGGTCAGCTTTGATAATTCTCATATTATTGCTTTTAGTACTAACAAATTTTATGGTCCAACAGGATTAGGTATTTTAGCTATTAAAAAAGAAATATTGAATAAATGTGAAGCAAAAAGATATGGTGGTGGTTCAATTGATTTTGTGGCACTAAATAATGATTGAAAAAGCAAAGACACTATTATTATGCATGAACCAGGAACGATGAATCTTGCTGGAATATTTGGTTTTAATGCAGCACTTGATTATTTTAATTCTTTGAATTTAACGGAAATAAATAAATATATTCATGAGTTATCTGAATATTTATTTGATGAATTAGCAAAAGTTGATAACTTAAGAATTTCTTCTAAAAGAGGAGATTCAATTATTTTATTTTATGTCAAAGGAATTGAACCACAAGATGTCTCATCATATTTGGGACACAATAATATTTACGTTAGATCTGGAATTTTTTGTAATCAATATTTGAAATATATTAAAGATAAAACATATGTCAGAGTTTCATTGTCATTCTATAATACAAAAGAAGATATTGATAAATTAACCACTGCATTGAAAAGAGGTGGTGATTTTCTTGGATTCTTATAATCAAAATGAGCGAAGAGAAATCATTATGGATTATTACAAGAATCCTAAAAGAAAAAAACCGATGGACTTTGATTTAAAAAATGCAAAAACTTATTATCATCACAGTACTAATTGTGTTGATGAAATAACTTTGATTAGACCAAAAAAAGAAAATGATTATTATTATACTGCAATTGGATGTGCTATTTTTTTAGCCTCAACCGAAGTCTTTTTAGAAATTGCTGCTATTAATGAATTTAATAATATGGATGCTTTAGTTACCAATTTTAAGAAATTAATTAATCAAGAAGAACTTAGTGAAAGTGAATTAATTTCTCTTGGAAAATTAAAAATTTTCTCTAATGTTAAGAAACACCTTAATCGTGTAGAATGTGCATTAATGATTACAAAAGTTATTGAAAAAATATAAAGCAAGATATAATAAAAAAATGAATGATAATTTTAAAAGCAATAAAGTAATATTACATATTGATGTTGATTCTTTTTTTGTAAGTTGTGAAGTCGCATTAAGACCCGAGCTACTTAACAAGCAAGTTGCAGTTAGCACAGATACTCATAAATCAATTGTCACAGCTTTGAGTTATGAAGCCAAAGCAAAAGGAGCAAAGGTACCATGAAAATTATCATTAGTAAAAAAACATTGCAAAGATCTTATTATCCTTGAACCAAATATGTTTCTTTATCAAAATTATGCTAAAAAAATTTATGACTTTTTAATTAAAAACTATTCAGATTCAATTCAAATAGTTTCAATTGATGAATGGTATATTGATGCTACAAAAATTTGAAAAAAATTTGGCAGCATCAATAATTTAGCAAGTCATATTCAAGAACAGTTATGAAAAAAATTATTAATGCCTGTGTCAATTGGAATTTCATATAATAAATTTTTAGCAAAGATGGCAACAGCAATCAATAAACCTAAAGGAATAACATTTATTACATATAATAACTTTCAAGAAATTCTTTGACCAATGGATATTACTAATTACTATGGAATTGGAAAAGTAATGTCTAAAAAATTAATAGAAATAGGAATTAAAACTATTGGAGATCTTGCTAACAGAAATATTAGTGATATTGATATTAAAAAAATATTTTTAAATCAAACTGAAGTATTTATCAACAACGCCAATGGAATTGGTGATTCTTTAATAAAGCTTGATAATAATATTTTAAATTCTATCAGCAATGAAATTACATTTATGAATGGTTTTTCAGATAACCATAAAGAAGTTCATCTTCAGTTAAGAAAATTATGTCATAAAGTTTCATCAAGATTAATAGAAAGAAATATTTGTGGAAGCCATGTTTCAATTAATTTAAAGTTAGACAATCAAAGAAAATCAAAATCAATGAAAATTAACAAATTAATTAATAGTGAAGAAGATATATTTGTATATGCTAGCAAATTAATGAAATCACTTTGAAATGAAGAAGCAATTATTGGAATTGGTGTTGCCATTTCAAAATTAGAAAATTCTTTCCAAAATTTAATGGATCAATCTTTATTTGAGGAGCAAAAAGAAAATAGTAAAATTGACAACATTATCCAAAATGTAAATTCTAAAATGAATAGAAGAGCGCTTATGTCAGGGAAAGAATTTACAAAATACAAAAAGGCAACTCAAAATAAATATTTATAAAATATTAATGTTTGTTAATATAAAATCTTAAGTAAAATTTAATTATGAATAAAGAATATGAAAGATTTATTAATCAACAATCAGAACTTCCTTACTACAAAAATATTGTTGATTTTCTTGACCAAGAAATCAAAAATAATAAAACTATTTATCCAAGCAAAGAAAATCGTTTTAATGCTTTTGAATTAACACCATTTGAAAATGTAAAAGTGGTTATTTTTGGACAAGACCCATATCATTCCGTCAGACAAGCTGATGGATTAGCTTTTTCAACAAAAGAGTCTAAAACACCGAAATCTCTGGCAAATATTTTTAAAGAATTGAAAAGTGAATATCATGATATTACATTAAGTAATAATGATTTGACTCCATGGGTTCAGCAAGGAGTTCTTTTGATGAATACTTCATTATCTGTTGAAGAAGGAAAACCTAATAGTCATGCTAAAATTGGATGAAATATTTTTATTCATAATTTCATTCAATTTCTAAATAAAGAAAAGGAATTCTTGATTTTTGTTTTATGAGGTAACAATGCGAAAAAATTAGAAGAAATAATATGTGATAAATTCGCAATTTTAAAGTCTTCTCATCCATCACCATTTAGTGCAAATAAAGGTTTTTTTGGAAACAACCATTTTAAGAAAATAAACGAAATATTAACAGAAAGAAATCTCAAAAATATTGATTGAAATTTAAAGTCTAAAGAGACTCATTAAATCCACTGAAAAATCAAAGTTAATTTTTTTATTAGATTTATTAACAATTTTAATAACATTATTTAATTTTGGATCTAGAATAAGATTTGCAACATGAGAACTTTCAATAGGCACTTCGCTAAAAAGAGAGATACTTTCAAATAATTCTCCATTTACAAATATCAACAAATAAACCCTTATCTAAGTTGAATTCGAACATTAATTCTGATGCGCTAACAAATTCTTGATTTCCATTACCATTAGCAATTAAAAATTCTTTTGAAGTAACTTCTGATTTATTAACTTGACTAAAATCTGATTCAACTCCTAAGATTTCCTTTTGATTTGTAAAGTCATATCATTTACCACTATTAAGATATTTAGCTTTAATATATGAAGGTCATCTATCTGCTCTATCAACAAAGAGAAAATTAAGGAATTTAAATTTCAAAGTTTCATTAAAATTAATTTTAATTACTGCAATGGGTTTATCTGGAAATCATTTGGGTTGTCACTCAGTAGAGGTTGAATATATCAATAATTGCTTCCATTTTACCGCTATAAACAGGATTTTTAGTGGGATACTGTTCAATTTGATTTTTTGCTATAGTTACCTGGACTATCCACACCAGGATTATTAAGTGTTAATTTGTTTGAAATTTATAATAACCATCATATGGAGCTTGCATTTTTAGAGAGATTGATTTAATATCAACACCTTGATAA
>JAGUQV010000031.1 GCA_030154525.1 Mycoplasmataceae bacterium
ATTCCATACTTACTACCAATTCAGTTTCTTCTTGAATAATTTGCATTACATACATATTGTAATTCCTCTCTTTATATTATTTATTACTTTTTGTAATGTTTTTGAAAACTTTATTAATATTTACATTAGATGTAGATCCCTTTAATTGTTGAGTCAATTGATTTGCAATATAAATTTCATGTGCATGGTGATCAATAAATTCATCTAATTTTGGAATAATAGAATTAATTCTTTTATATTCTGTAGATTCTTGAATCGCTTCTATTCTACCAACTGCTGCAATTTCCATTTCTTTAAAAACTTCAATAATATTAGCAACTAATTTAGCCATATCTTCTGATTTTGTTTCACTAGATAATTGGAGTACAGGTTCATCAGTTATAGTCATCAACATTTTTAAATATTCACCTGAATGTTCTATATCCTCCAGAGCTTTACTTCTAAAAAACGATGCACATTCAGGTAAACCATGATTCGTTGCTATTAACGATAATGTCATAAATTTAGTTACTGCTTTTAATTCATGAAAAATTTCATCAACTAAAAGTGTATCCTTTTTACCTTTTTCAATTGCCATTGCTTACCACCTTAAAATAAATTAGTTTTTATATAAATATGTCGTTTAACTTTTCAATTTGAGTAATTGTAAATCCAAATTCAGCATATTCATCATCATTAACATCAAGTGCTTCTCTATAAGTTTTAATGTTATTAGTAATAAATATATCTGCAAGTTCTTTTGGTAAATTAGGCATATCTAATAGACTTAATTCTTCAACTTTAATTTCATCAATGAAGTCTATTTCATCTACTACTGGTTCAACGATTGTTATACCTTGAGTATCATCATCTCCATCATCACTATTCATAACTTGAGAAAGATCTTCTTCTTTCATAGATAAATCAACATTAGAATTATATTTATTTTTTTCTAACCATGTATCAATATCTAAAGTTAATGCATTATAAAAATCAATATCAGTTTCTAATACTTCATTAACTTTTCCTATACCATTAAACTTTCTAAATCCTGGATCATCTTCGGTTTTATAAAATATTATTTTAGCTTTAAAATTAGCTTTCCATAAAACTTTAGTTGTTAAAGCTTGCATAACTAATTCTGTTTTTTTATCAAATCCTTTACCAAAAGTTATTGGAACTTCAAATGCTCTACCAGGATGTGAAATTTTATTTTTAATGACTTTACCACGAATAATTGCACCAACTTGAACTGTACCACTATTAACTGCTTTAATTTTTTTCAATTGTATTCTAGTTGAAGCTGCATATGGTAAAAATATTCCACCTGGAGTCACAAAGGGATTATA
>JAGUQV010000019.1 GCA_030154525.1 Mycoplasmataceae bacterium
ACCAATTCCTAGAAGTAGATAACCGATTGCAGTCTTAGTTGCACCAATTATCGAATCCCTCAATCCTCTCTTCATAACTAAGTAACCAATAAATGTTAGTATAGCTAATAAAAGCGCTGGAATTGAAAGAAAGTTTTTTGTCAATACTGTATCAAAATAGAAAGTTAATCCATCAACATTTCATCCGACAACACCAAGAGTAATTAAAATACTACTCAAAAATATTATGACTAAAGTTGATCAACCAATTATTTTTTTATACATTGAACTTTTTTTGTTATTTTTGTCCATTATATTTCCCTTCTTATATTAAATAAAGTAAACTACTTTCAATGACTTCTTTAACTCTAAGACTCTTTTTGATATTTTTGAGTCATCAAATTTTTTAGGTTCATCAAATGTAAGAATTTCTCTTGGATTATTAATTAAAATGTCATTAATTGCATCTTGAGAAACACCCAATTGTTTTAATAGTGGTAAAAATCTTGTGAAAAGATATTCAAATCCAAATGTTTGCTTTCTTTTTTCTATTCCATAATGTTTTTGGTAGAGAATTCTTCCAGCATCCAATGCTAAAGTAATATTTTTTTGATATCCTTTATCAACTAGAAACTTAATGTGTTCAGCTAACATTGAATCTGGATAATACTTAACTCTGTCTGGTCCATCAAAACAAATTGTTACACCTAATTCTTTAATTATTTTTTCATAATAGTAACGATCTGGATTTTTATTCAAATGTGATAATTGTATTTTTCTTGGATTAACGCCAAAGTCAATTAAATGTTGTGCTGCTTCATAAGCCATTGATCCTAATTGAGTATGAACCAAAATTGGAGCTCCAGTAGCAACACTAGAACGAGCAGCTATTTCAATAGATTTTAATTCCATTCAATCAATTGCTGCATAACCTGTACCAACTTTTATAATTCCTGCTTTGTTTTTAACTCTTTTTACAACTGGTCCGTTGTAATTATAAATATCCATTCCTATTTCTATTTCAGCAATAACCATTTCAGTAATATTTTTTATAGGAACTTCTGCTAATCATGAACAATGTTTGTCATAAAATTGTGCCTTATGAAACCCTGTTGCCATAATTAAATTAACTTTGTCGCCAAAATGATTTGCAATTTCAAGCATTCTACGAACATCACGCCCAACATTAGGCGGATCCATTGTAACCATACTCTTGCCACCTGCTCCAATGTATTCCTCTAATTCTTTCTTTGCTGCTTCAACAGAAAGCATTATAAAGTCGGGATGTTCCTCAGCCTCTGGTCCACCATTTTTAATTAAGTGATCATGACAATCAGTGATTCCCAACTTTGATGGGTCAATGTCACCCAATATCGTTCTTACAAATTTTTTCAAAATTATCTCCTTTTAATATTTAATTTAAAAGTTAATTTAATATTTAATTTTGATTAATAAATATAATTTAACTTCTAACATAATTATATTGCTATGAATTTTAATTTTATTTTTATGTGAGAAAAGAAAATTATTTTCCTAAAATGCTTGTTTTTGTTGTTTTTTTAAAAAAAATTAAATATTTAAATAATAATTATGAAAATTATTTTATTTTATCATTTACAAATTCGTTGAGGAAAGTTGTTCGATTATTTTCGTTATATTCTACAAATAAATTAACAATTAAACCACAAATAAACATTTGACTTGTTTTTGAAGAATAATCTCCTCACTTATCTAGCCTTAAAATAGTTTCGTAATTTATTAACATGGTATTTGGTAATAAATTAACATTGTTGTTTGCACTAATAATAATAACTGAAATCTTGTTCTTTGAAAGTTGTTCAATAATTTTGATGGTATTTTTTTTATTCATTAATTTTGAAAAAATGACAACACACAAAGATTTATTATTTTCTTTATCTACTCATGTGGCAATATCTAGTAAGGTGTAAGCAGTATAAACATTCATTCCAATAAATGTCAAATCGTCTCCCAAACTAATTGAAGCTATTTTCGACATACCTTCACCAAAAGTACAAATGGAATCAGCTTTTTCCAAAAATTCTTTTGCCCTTTTTATATTCAAATAATTTATTTTATTTGAAGTTTCAGTTACGACCAAAATAGAATTTTTAGTAAAGTTATCAATATAGGGTGATTCTATTTTGTTAGGTGTTTTGTTTTCGTTACTTAACAATGATTCTAAAATCATAAATCCAAATTCTTTATAATTACTTTCATAATTTTTGCTAATAAATTTTGATAATGTTGAAGATGATACACCAATTTTTACTGCATTTGATTTGATTGATTGTGTTGTAAATTGTTTTGGGTTTTTTTCAACATAATCAATAATTTTTTGATCTGTTTTTGTCAGATTACTGATAATTAATTGTTTCTTTAATATTTTCATTATTATATAATAACTAGCTTAATAATTAAGTTAGCACAATTCCTTTGCCATCTTTAATTAGAATGGTTTGTTCATAATGACTTGATTTCTTTTTGCTAGCTGCAATCACTGTTCAACCATCTTTTAATATTTTTATCTTTTTAGATTTTTGAAGAATCATTGGTTCGATGCAAATGACCATATTATTTTCTAGGATTGGACCCTTACCTTTTGCTCCATCATTATAAATGTAAGGCTCTTCATGAAGTGATTTACCAATTCCATGACCACTAAACTCTAATGGTGTAAAAAGATTTTGTGATCTAATGTATGAGCCAATTGCATGAGCAATGTCACCTGTTCTAACTCCAGGTTTAATTGCTGCTAAACCATGATGAAATGCTTCTTCGGCAGCTTTGATTAGGAAGATATCTTCTTGTGTTGGTGTTCCAACTGCTTTTGTGAATGCTGAATCAGAATAATAACCTTCATAAACTACTCCCATATCAATCGAGACAAGATCGCCTTCCATTAAAATTCTTTTACTAGGAATACCGTGAATCAATTCTTCATTAACAGAAGCACAAATTGTTCCTGTAAAACCTTGGTAACCAAGAAATGCTGGACTTCCACCCAATTTTTTAGTGGTTTCATTTGCAAGTGTATCCAAGTCCAAAAGAGAGACTCCTGGCTTAATGTAGTCATAAACAATTTTTTTAACTTGAGCTAAAATGTTTGCTGATTTAATGATTAATTTTATTTCCTCTTCACTTTTAATATTGATCATTATTTATTATATATTTCCTGAATATCTAAAACTATTTCTGTTACTTCTTTATCTGCTTGCAAAGTAAAAAGCATTGATTTATTTTTAAAATAATCAATAAGAACTTCAGTCTGTTGATTATATACTTCTAATCTTTTAATAATTGCTTCAGGTTGATCATCGGCTCTTGTAATCAGTAATGTGTTTTCTAGTTCACAATTTGGATGCTTTAAAGATTTCATATTTGTTGAATTATAAGTTCTTTTACATGTTGAGCAAAATAATCTTTGTGATAATCTTTCAATAATTTTTTCTTTTGATAATTCTAATAGAATAACAATGAATCTATCTTGATTCAAACTTGATAGAAAATTTGCTTGTTCAACTGTTCTTGGATATCCATCAAGAATATAATTAATATTTTGTAATTTTAAGTTGGTAACTTTTTTATGAACAACAGCATTGGTTATTTCATCAGTGACATAAAGTCCTGAAGCTACTATTTCTTGAATTTTTAAACCAAGTTCTGATTTATTTTTAATTTCTTCACGAAAAATATCTCCTGTGGAAATATGTTTTAATCCCATTATTTTACTAATTTCATGAGAAACAGTTCCCTTGCCTGTTCCTGGAGCTCCCAAGAAAATAATATTTTTGTGTAGACTTATCATAATATTGACCCACTTCCATTTTTCATATCATCTTCTTGATAGTCATCATTAACAAGATCCACATCTCTTGTCATGTCATCAAAATTATAAACTTCTTGGGCTGCTGCTAATTCAATACTTTCTTTTTTACCGAAATTAGATGTCTTATAACGCACTCTAACTTGTTCCATTGTTTCAATAGAAACAGAAACTAAAATCATTAACGAAGTCCCGCCAAAGGCAATTGCAGGATTTACCCCAGCTATTTGCATTAAATATTCAATAGAAGCTAAGATCGTTAAGTAAAATGCTGAAAATACCGATAGCCTCATAACTATTGAAGTTAAATAATCTTCTGTTTGCTCGCCTGGTCTAATTCCTGGAATAAATGTTGAGTTTCGATTAAAATCTTCAACAATCTTATCAATTCTTGCTTGTTGAAGACCCATGATAATGGTAAATATAAAAATAGAAGCTGAGAATATTACCAATCCAACCGGAGCTGTTAGTAAAAAGTTTTTCTTAAATCACAGTATTCCTAAATGTGTTTCATCTAAAAAGCCATCTATAAAATTGATAATCATTAAGGGGAAAGAAGTTGTTAACATTCCAAATATTACTGGCATTACTCCTGCTGCATTAATTTTTAATGGAAGATATGAAAGTTCTTTAACAGTTCTACTTCTTCCTGAACCAATGTGTTGGATGGGAATTTTTCTTTCTGCTTGATAAATAAAGTTTATTAAATACATCAAGACAACAAATGATAGTAAGTATAATGAAAAATAAGTAATACCTGTTAGAAGTTGTGAGTTAGCAGATCCGGCAGGAATCATTTGGTTAAATGCTGCCATAAAAATTTGTGGCAATGAAATGATGGTTCCTGAAAGTATTAATAATGAAGTTCCATTACCAACTCCTTTATTAGTTATTTGTTCTGAAATAAAAACTGATAAAAAAGAACCTGCCATCATTACAAATGGTAAAACAATATAAATGAATCAAACTTGATTAAATTCAGGAGCTAATTCAACAAAGCCAATTGTTCCTGTTTGCAATGATTGAGTTAACATGATTGCCTGAATAGCAGCAATTACAAATGTTAATGTTCGAGTAATGTAATTAATTTTAATTCTTCCGGCAGGACCAGCTTGAGAAAGTTGATGAATTGGGGGAAATAATTTTGTTTGAGCAAAAGTCATAATGATTGATGCAGAAATAAAAGGACTTATCCCCAAGGAAACAATTGAAAATCTTCTTAGACCTCCACCACCAATAGTATTTAAGATTCCAAAGAAATCATTAGGATTAATTTCACTACCTTCCACTATTTTGACACCAGGAACTGTTATTGCACCAATTACAATAAAAATTGACATCATCACTAATGTAAAAATTATTTTTTTGGTAAGAACTTTTTCCTTAAAGTTGTCAACTAAATGTTTTTGAAAAAATAAAAAAATTTTTGAAAAAAATAGTGAGATATGATTTCAAATTTTTTTCAATATTTTCAAATTAAATAACCTCTACGTTTCCGCCGGCCTTCTCTATCTCTTTAATAGCACTTTGAGAAGCAGCATTAACTTTAACAATAAACTTTTTAGTTACTGATCCATTTGATAATAATTTAATTGGCATATTTTTGTTACGAGCAATTTTTAAATCATTTAGTTTTTGAACTGTGATTTCATCATTGTTTTCAAAATTTAATTCTAAGTCTTCTAAAGATACTACCTGGTACTCAACATGATTAACATTATGAAAACCTCTTTTAGGAACACGTCTAAATCAGGGATTTTGCCCACCTTCAAAACCTGGTCTAGTTCCAGATCTTTTATTTTGTCCTGATTGACCTTTACCAGCTTGTTTACCTTTACCGGCTGCATGACCACGTCCAACACGTGTTTTTTCTTTACGTGAACCTTCATTTGGTTTAAGTGAATGTAATTTCATATTTACTCCTTCTTATAATTTTATAAAATTTTTGATTTATTTCTAAAATAAACTTTTATTTTAGAATTTGATTAACACTAATGTCTCTTAATGCTGCTATTTCTTCAATTGTTCTCAATTTTGCAAGAGCTTTTAATGTTGCTTTTGCAGTATTAGCTTTTGTTCTTGAACCATATGATTTTGTATAAATATCTGTAATACCTGCCAATTCAACAACCGCTCTAACTG
>JAGUQV010000037.1 GCA_030154525.1 Mycoplasmataceae bacterium
ATTTAGAGGAGGAATCTGTTGGAGTTGTTTTAATGGGTGAAAATGACGATATTATTGAAGGTAATGAAGTTAAGAGAACTAAGCAAGTTGTCTCTGTGCCGGTTGGAACATCTTTGATGGGTCGTGTAGTTAATGCTTTGGGGCAACCAATAGATGGTAAGGGAGAAATATTTTCTACTAAATCAAGAACAATCTTTAGAGTGGCTCCTGGAGTTATGACTAGAGAAACTGTTAATCAACCATTAGCAACAGGTTTAATGGCAATTGATGCTTTAATTCCAATTGGTAAAGGTCAAAGAGAATTAATAATAGGTGATCGTCAAACAGGGAAAACAGCAATTGCAATTGACGCTATTTTGAATCAAAAGGGAAAAAATGTTATTTGTATATATGTTGCCATCGGTCAAAAAAATTCAACTGTTGCTCAGATAGTTAAGAATTTAGAAATAAAAGGAGCAATGGAATATTCAATTATTGTGTCAGCTGGTGCTTCTGAATTTGCACCATTACAATATATTGCTCCATATAGTGCTGTTACTATGGCTGAAGAATTTATGGAAAATGGCCAAGATGTTTTAATAGTATATGATGATTTATCAAAACACGCAGTTGCATATAGAACATTATCATTATTATTAAGAAGACCTCCTGGTCGTGAAGCATATCCTGGAGATGTTTTTTATCTTCATTCACAACTACTCGAAAGAGCTGCAAGAGTTAATTTAAAAAATGGTGGAGGATCAATTACTGCATTGCCAATAATTGAAACTCAATCAGGTGATATATCAGCATATATTCCTACAAATGTTATTTCAATAACTGATGGTCAAATATTTACAAGAGAAAATTTATTTAACTCTGGTCAAAGGCCGGCTGTTGATGTTGGTTTTTCAGTTTCTAGAGTTGGTTCGTCTGCTCAGATAAAGGCAATGAAGCAAGTTACATCTTCTTTAAAATTAGAGCTTTCTCAATATAATGAAATGCAATCATTTGCTCAATTTTCATCAGATTTAGATGATTCAACTAAAAACATTTTAAATCATGGTAAGAAAGTTTATGAAATGTTGGTTCAAAAGCAATATGAACCTTTGTCACAAATATCACAAGTAATTGTATTATTTGCTATTAAAC
>JAGUQV010000130.1 GCA_030154525.1 Mycoplasmataceae bacterium
CCTATACCGTTAATGTTTCCTAAGCGACCTTCCAAACTATTTTTTAAATTCTTCTTTCTATGTGTCACTTTTGCAAATCGATCAACTTCTTCCTGCATTCTACTTAAAAATAAAAATTGATTTTCAGTTGGAAAAAGTTTTTCTCCATTCTCTAATAAAACATAGTCGGTTTGATGTTTATAATTTTTTACTAGTCCAATTATTGGCAATTCAAACATTTCTAATTTATTAATTACATTCCTAGCTTCATTTAATTGTTGAATTCCACCATCCACAATTAATAAATTAGGAATATTTGCGTTATTGTTAAAATATTGCTCTAAACCTTGTTTAATATACTCAACATCACTTCTTCTATTCCCGATTTTAATATTAAACTTTCTATATTCACTTTTATGAGGAAGACCGTTTCTATATGAAATAATAACTGATACAGGATTAATATTTTTTGTATTAGAGTTATCAATAATTATTATATGATTCAAATTATTTTTAGAAATACTTTTTTCTAAAAAGTCTAAACCATCATGAATTATCTCTTCGCCTCTCTTGTGCTCCAAAATTTTAAAATCCATATTTTGTCTTGCATTTTCAAGTGATAAATTAAGAATAAGTAATTGTTTTCCATTTTTTGGATTAATTATTTTAGTATCAAAATATATATCTTCAATTTCAATATTCAAGTTAGTAATTATTTTTTTTGGTAATTGTTTATTCTGATAAAATTGATTGACAAATTGTCTTGTTGAGTCTTGGATTGAAATGTTAATATTAATTACATTTATATTACTATTAATTAGAGAACCACTTCTGTAAAATTGAACGCAAATAAAAGCATATCCATCATACTCAACACTTCCTATTACATCAAAATTTTCATTATCTTTTAGTTCTACGACTTGACTTTCATTTTGAATAGATAAAAATTGAATTACTTTTTTCAAATCATTAGCAATTTCAAACCACTGGTTTTTAGATGCATTATACATTTTTTGGGTTAGCTCAGAAATAAAAGATTTATTTGTTTTAGAAAGCATTTTTTTAGCATGAACAAATTTATCCTCTCAAAATTTAATGTCATTGTTTTTAGTTGGTAACCCATTATTGTAAAGACACTCTCTTTTTAAAAAATTTAAAATAACCTTTGAACTTCCATTGTTAATATAAGGACCATAAAAGAAATTATATTTACTCTCTGATTTGACAACATACTTTAAATTAATGGATAATATGTTTTTGACAAGAGAGATATTGATATATGGATATTTTCTATCATCTAATAAGCAAACATTATAAAAAGGTTTGTACTTTTGAATCAAATTCCTCTCAAGAATTAGAGCCTCTCGTTCATTATTACAAACAATAGTTTCATAATCAAATATTTTGGAAACCATCTTTGTTGTTTTGAATGAATTAATGGAACCTGCAAAATATTGTTGCATTCTTTTTCTTAATGATTTTGATTTGCCAACATAAAGAATATTGTGATTAATATCCTTTCATAAATATACTCCTGCAAGTTCACTAACGTTTTTCAAGTCCATTTAAATCAACTTATTAATTTCTTTAATCATTAATTCTAATGGAAAATATTCATATTCAATATTCATAATGACACCATTTTTCATAAAAACATGAGTTGGTATTTTTAGTACCTTATATTTGCTATTTTGATCTCTGAATAGAGAAGATTCTTCAGCATCAACTTTTATAAAGTTTATTGCTTTATTTTCTTTGAATTTTTCAGCTAACTCTTCAACAATTGGTTCCATCATTATGCAGTCTCCACATCACTCAGCTCCAAATCATAAATATGTTATTTCAGAACTCTTTATTAATTCTTCCGCTTCTCTTCATTTCATTTCTTTAATCATAATTATTTCCTCTTTTTCTTCTTTGTTTCTTCATGCTCCATTTTAAAATTTTGCGTTTCTCGATATGTGTTGGGTATTTTAGATTCTTCAGTAATTTGATTATTGAAAATAAATTCAGTATTACTAATTTCCTTTTTATCCTTTGGTTTGATTTTTATCTCTTCAGTTACATTTCCTGACGTTATAAATTTATCTTCATCACTAAAAGGATTGTCAAAAGGTATTGTATCGTCCAAAGTGATGTTTTCTGTAGCGATAATTGAATTATCATCTACCATTAGTTCCCCTACACTTTTTTTGTTACTTTCAATTGATATAATTTTATTCTCATCTTTTTTATTTTCAATGTTAACTAAGTTATGTTTATTATCGACAATTTTTCTACCAAAACTGGAAACAATAATTTTATTCTCATCCTCAAAAGAGAGATCTATAATTTTAGTACTGTGTTGTCTTTTTTCCTTTATTTTTTCCTCTTGTTTTACCTTTTTATTATTTATCATTTGTAATGGAGAAGAAAAAAACAAATAAAAGAAAAAATAAGAAATTAACAATACTGAAGCAATAAATGAAATTATTACCCCCCCAATTGAAAAAAAGACCGAACTTATAAAATTAACAATAATTCCAGAAGTATTTATATTTGGTTTTAACCAATCATTATATGATGTAAAGTTATTTCATCATAAATTAAAATTAACATTTCAAGCACTAGTTCCTGGAAAAGCTTCACCATTAGAAAAAATATAAAAAATAGTTTCACCCAAAATTATTGATCCTAATGTAAGGATGAACATATTTGTTCAAGAATAATGAAAAACCCTAATTTTTTTAGAAACCATTTTAACTAAATATATCTTGAGATTAAAAAGCTTACATATTGCATAGTAAATAACGAAAATATAAAATATATAAGAATAAAAACCAAATAAAAACCCAAAAGTATAACCTGGAAAAACAGCAAAAAAAGGCAACTCTATTAGTGACAAAATGAAAAAAATAATTGAAAATCCTAAAATAATAATTGCAAGAAGTCTCCCATTTTCCCAAATATGATAGTTATTTTTATTAGCACGATTAAATAATTTTCTTTTTTTTCTACTTGTCTTAATCATTTTTTAATTATAATATATTTTATATTTTAAATTTCATTAAAAATAATAACAATCATAGGTTCTTTGTCAGTTAATTTAAATATTTTTTTTCTAATAATTTTTCTTAAGCTATCTTGAATGTCATATAAATTAAATTTTGTTGTTAATTTTAATTCTCTATAATAAACTTCTATAACAATATTTTCTATTAAAATATCTATTCCTTCTCTTTCTTCAGCAGTTATTACACCAATATATTTAATATCAATATGATCAAAAAGTTTCTTATTTTTTTTGTCATATAAAACCGAAACAGCAATAACGCCATCTCGAGCAATCACTTCTCTTTCATAGATGACTTCTTTTGAAATATCACCAACGCCGAAACCATCAATAATAATATCCCCTACGTTTGCAATTCTCTCTTTTTGAGAAATTAATTCACCATTAGTAAAAGAAGCTATTTTACCATTTTGCATAGGGATAGTTCTGTTCTGTGTCATACCGGCTCTTATCGCTTCTTTAACAGCAACAATCATGTATCTATAAAGTCCTTGCGCAGGAATAAAATATTTTGGTTTCAATAATTTAACAATATTGTAAACATCGTCCTTTGCAGGTCTACAGTGATAGAATTCATTGTCAGTATAGTCAATTATATGTGGAGTTTTTCTGGCAAGTTCATCAAGTGCATATGTAGATTCTGTTTCAAGTCCATTAACAGGAGTGGCAATCATAATGATATGGTCATTATTCCTTATTTTCAAATAAACATCATTATCATCAGTTATTCTTACAAATCTCTTATAAAGCCTTTCAACTGTTCCTGACACAATAATTACACAATTATCTTCTTCTTTTATTTTTTTGTAATCAACAATTTTTGGCAAATCTAATTTTTGGCCAGAGTTAATTAAAAATTCTAGTAATTGATGATATATTCTTCCGTAAGTAATCACAGTTCTATTGTATTTTTTAGCCAAATCTAAAATTTGTTGAAGCGATGACATTTCATGATCATATGATCCAATAATAATTCTTTCGGTATTTGAAGTTAAACTAAATTTTGAATCCAACAATTTTTTTATATCAATATGTTCACTAGAAACACCATTAAAATTTGCCATTCCTGAGTCTAACACAAGGGCGAGAATATTTTCATTTTTTTCTTTTATTTTAGCAATGTTGGTTCTTCCGTACGCACCTAAGTCACCATCAACAAAATTAAATAAAAATATAACACTTCCGTCAGGAGTTTTAAAATTAAATCCAAGTGTTCCTGGTAAAGCTCCAGCAAGTTCTATTTTCTCTACAAATATAGAACCAATTTTTTCTTCATTGCCTGATAAATTTTTAATTTTATAATTAGATTTTCCAACATCATATTTACTAATTCGTTCTTCTATCAAGAAATTTGAAAAACTTGAACAATAAATTGTAATGTTTGGCACTTTCATTAATAATCATGGTAAAGCAGAAAAAGATTCATTTTGAACATCTGTAATAAATAAACCTTTTATTCTGCTTGCATTATCTTCAAGATATGAAAAATCAGGAATTAATGTATCTATACCATGAGATGATGAAATAGGAATTTTTGTTCCAGTATTTATAACATAAATATCTTTTTCAACTTCAAGAACATATGAATTTTTACCATTTTCATCTAAACCACCTAAGGC
>JAGUQV010000009.1 GCA_030154525.1 Mycoplasmataceae bacterium
ATTTCCCCTTTTTATTTTTTACTTCTTTAATTTCTTTTCTATTTTTGATTTTGTCAGAAAGAACTTTTTCTATATAAATAGTTTTTTGATTAAATGGTTCTAATAATAAATCACCATCAATTGACAATTTATCATTTTCTATCATCTTTGATAATTGTGGCAGTTTTTTAAAGTTATCTTTTAAATATACATTTGAATGTGAATATTTCTTTTTCAAAACTCTCCCATAAGTTTTTTTCATTACAACCATTTTTTCATCAAATTCTTGTATGGGATTACTAATATTTTTAAATACAAAAGTTCTCTTAATGAAAAATATTTTATAGATAGATGCCAAGGTCTTTAATTCCTCGTCAAAAATCGAAGAATAGTCAATATTATATTTTATATCAATGCCCTTTTCTATTAAAATATTTTTTTTGATAATACCTATTGTTACTCCAGATTTTCTCACCTTGTAAAAAGAAATATAATCTTCATTAAAATACTCAACAATTATTCCATCTTTTGTGTAAATATGAAATAATTTCTGAAATTTGATAAATTTTCCATTATTTTTGATTAATTTTGAATCTTTGTTAATAATATTTTTAACAGAATTTAATTCATCACTATATGTTCCTAAAATTAAATCTTTCAAATCAGCAGATTTATATTTTGATAAAACAGTTCCAATTATTTGTTTATTATTATCAAGTTTCTCTCCCCACATCGTTGTTTCATATGCTCTAAAAACTGCAACATCAGCTTCTTGAATAGAGGTTAGCAATCGATTAGTAAAGTTGAGATAATTTTTATGCTTTGTTAAATACTTTTTAATTCTAAAAACAATAAAATAAGTTGCAGAAAAAACACTAATTGCCATTGCTGCAGTAATCAAAGATAAAATTGGTGCAACCATAAGTCTTATTACATCAAAAGCGTTGGTGTCACTAGCTTTCATAATTTCTATGTTCACAATTTCTAAAAATTCTTCCATTTTTGTTCCTTAAATAGTATTTTGAAATATATTTATAAAAATTATACTAAATTAAGTGTGAGATTTTATCAATAGTATGATAATTTCATTTTATTTATCAAATATAATATATTATTTATAAATGTATATGCTAGAAAAAATAAAAAAAAGTTTTCCAAATGATATTCAGAGATGAAAATTATTTACAATCACATCTTTGCCTGTTGTTTTTGCTGCAATGATTTTTGCTCTTAATAGTTTTATTGATAACTTTATGGCAATTCCTATTCCAAACGGTATTGATAAGTTATCTTATGCAAATACTTGAACTTCCTTAGTTGCCGGAATAATTGCTGCAACTACAATAGTTGGTTCAACACTTTTTGGTCAATATTATGGCGCAAATGATAAAGTGAATACTAGATTTGTATTAAGAGCAAGAATGTTAATTGCACTACTGATAACAATGGTATTTGCTATTCCTGCGTTTATTTTTCCAGAATCTATGATTCAATTAGTGGGTTCAAATAAAATATCACCACTGATAGCAAATGATTCAGCATTGTACTTAAGGATAATTGCTGTTACTTGAATTACTGGAGCTTGAGGTTATACATCGGCAATGATTATGAGAGAAGCGGGACATGGTAAGGCTTCACTATTTTCATCAATTATATCTCTTTCTATTAATGTAATTTTAAACTCTATTTTTGTTTTTACAATTGGTGAAATTTGATCTTTGGCATTGTCAACAATAATTTCACAATTTTTTTCTGTCGGTTTTAATATTATTTTTGTTTGAGTTAAAAATAAAAAAATAGTAATAAATCCCATGAAACTATTTGCTATTTCTCCTCAAATATGAAAACAAATTTTTAAAAGATCTTCTTCTTTTCTTTTTCTAGTAGTAGGTTCTATTGCGGTCTCAGTTAGATTTATTTTCTGAAATGTGGAATATTATCCTGGACAAGTTGGTGGCAATCATTTATTCCAATTATCGGCAGCAACCATTTTGGGAATTTCTGGTGCAATATTTAATATTTTTTGATCCACTTTTGAATCCATCGGCGCCAATACAACTATTTTTGTTGGGAAAGAGCTAGGGCATGGAAATATTACTCAAGCTAAGAAAAACGCGAATGAGTTGCAAGGATTTCATTTTATTATGGCAATTATTATGGGATTGTGTTTGCTTATTTTTTCTTTTATTATTCCACATATGACATTTCTTGCAGATGGATATAGGTCCGGAACTATCGAATGGTTATTGGGGGAGGGTAAACCCTATGATGAGGCAGCACTGATAGCAGACAGAGGAGTTATTGAATACTTATCACAATTAAAAATGACTATATGACCACTGGCTGCTTTTATGCCTATGTGGATTTGGTACATTACAAGAAGCAGATGTATTTCTGCGGGAGGTAATACCAACATTACTGCTGGAATAGACGCGCTAACAGGCTTAATACAAACATGTTGAATTTCAATAATAATATGAGTTATAATTCCCGCTACAAATCTTCCATTTCCTGTTGCTTATGCAATCTTCTTCTTATTTGATCTTTTTAAAGTTTTCATTTACGATATACTTTTTAATAAATATAATTGAGCGAAAAATTTAACATTAGAAACTAAAACTCCAGAATCTATTGTAATGGAAGTAATGTCCGAAGGTAAATAATAATCAAAATATTTAATAATTAGATTATTGGTATAATTTTAAAATGTATAATCATATAAAAATTGAAAAAAAATGGCAAAAAGTTTGAGAAAAAGAAAAAACTTTTAAGACAACGGGAAACAAAAATAAAAAATATTATGTTCTTGATATGTTTCCCTATCCTTCTGGTACAGGATTGCATGTTGGTCACCCTGAAGGTTATACTGCGACTGACATTGTTGCTAGATATAAGAGATTTAATGATTTTGATGTTTTACATCCAATTGGTTGAGATGCATTTGGTTTGCCTGCTGAGCAATATGCCATCCAAACAGGAAATGATCCTCTTAGCTTCACAAATAAGAATATAAATAATTTTAGGGTTCAATTAAAATCACTTGGTTTTTCATATGATTATGATAAGGAAATAAATACAACAGATCCTAAGTATTATGTTTGAACGCAATGAATATTTTCTCAGATGTATAAAAATGGTTTAGCTGAAATTAAAGAAATTGATGTTAATTGATGTGAGGTTCTTGGAACCGTGTTGGCAAATGAAGAAGTCATTGAAGATGAAGATGGAAATAAAGTAAGTGAACGAGGATCATTTCCTGTTTATAAGAAACCCATGAAGCAATGAATTCTTAAAATTACAAATTATGCAGATAAATTATTGGATGGATTAGAAAATTTAGATTGACCAAATTCACTTAAAAATTTACAAAGAAATTGAATTGGTAAAAAAATAGAAAATGGAAAAACAACATATCATTTAAGAGATTGAGTTTTTGCTAGACAAAGATATTGAGGTGAGCCCTTTCCCATCGCTTTTGATGAAGATAATAATATTTTATTGATTGAAAACCTTGTGGAATTACCAATTATGAAAAATATAAAACCTTCAGGAAATGGAGAAAGTCCATTAGCTAATAATAATGATTGACTGTATTTTATTCATGAAGGAAAAAAATATCGAAGAGATTCAAACACTATGCCACAATGAGCAGGAAGTTCTTGATATTACTTGGGATATATTTTAAAAAACGATGATGGAACATATTTAGATTTAAATTCAACAGAAGCATATTCTAGATTTGAAAAATGATTACCTGTTGATTTATATATTGGAGGACAAGAACATGCCGTTCTTCATTTACTATATGCAAGATTTTGACATAAGGTATTATTTGATTTAAAAATTGTTCCAACAAGTGAACCATTTTTGAAATTAATTAATCAAGGCATGATTTTAGGTTCTGATAATCAGAAAATGTCTAAATCAAAAGGCAACGTAATAGATCCAATGTTAATAATAAATTCACACGGAGCTGATACTTTAAGAGTCTATGAAATGTTCATGGGACCATTAACAGATACTAAGTTATGAAGCGAGAAAGCCATTGACGGAACAAAAAAATGATTAGATAGAGTCTGAAGAATAATAAGTAAATATATAGATGGAGAATGCAAAATTGATATAGAAAACAAAAATATTGAATTAGAATCTAATTACAACATTTTAATTAGAGAAGTTACAAAAAATATTGAAGAATCAAAATTTAATATTGCAATATCAAATTTCATGATTTATATTAATTATTTGTATAAAATAAATTGTATTAATGATAAAAAGTATTTAACAAATTTTCTAATTTTGCTTTCTCCATTTGCCCCTCATATTTCTGAAGAATTAATCGAAAAACTTGGCAATGAGCAAATGATTAATCAAATATGACCTAAATACAATGAGTCAAGAATTATTCTTGATAAATTAAGTGTTGTGGTTCAAGTAAATGGTAAAGTACGCGCAAATATTGATATTTCTGAAACAATGAGTGAAAACGAAATAATTGAAAAAGCAAAGAGTGTAAAAAATGTTTCAAAATTTTTGGGTTTAAATAAAATAGTCAAAACTATAATAATTAAAAATAAATTAATTAATTTTGTTATTGAAATAAAATAACTTATAATATTTAATAATGTTATGTTAGTGAAAAGGAATAATTATGAAGTTAGTAAATAGAGAAAGTTCAAAGAGTTTTAGTTTAAAAGGATTATTTGAATCATCCAAAATTAAGGAAAATAATTTAATTAAAACAAAATTTGCAATAACAGAATTTGGAGATAAAAAAATTGCTTATATTTTTTTGGGAAAAGATTCAGAATTTAATAAGTGTCTTTTAAAATCTGCAGCTAAAAAAATAATCAACTCTGAAACTAGAGATTTTGAAATAGATGCAAAATCATTTGTGGCTGGAAAAGTTACAGAAGAGATGGTTGTAAATATGTTTGTTGATCAGTGAGAATACATTAAGGGCGAAGGTTTATATTCTGCCAAAACGACTAAAAAACAAAAAGATATTCCCTTAGCTATTTTTTCAAGTAACGCTAAAATGAAGAGTGTTGTTCAAGATGCATTATTGCTTGCAAAATCAGTAAACCTTGCTAGAAAATTACAAGCAACTCCACCAAATATTTGTAATTCTGAATGGCTAGCTAGTGAAATGTCAAAAACTTTAAAAAATCATGGAACTAAAATCAAGTTAAAAGTTTTAAATAAAAAAGAAATTGAAGCAGAAAAAATGGGCCTTCTGCTTTCTGTAAATGCTGGTTCTGGATATGAAGCAAGATTAGTGACAGCAGAATATATTGGAAATCCATCTTCAAAAAACAAAACAGTTTATGTAGGGAAAGGAATTACTTTTGATACAGGTGGATATAATTTAAAACCATCAAATGCAATTTTAGGTATGAAATATGATATGTCTGGAGCAGCAATTTGTTTTGCAGCTTTTAATAGAATTATTGAATTATCGCCGAAAACAAATGTAGCAATTGTACTTCCGTTGACAGACAATAGAATTTCTTCTAAAGCTTCTTTACCAGATTCTATTTATACTTCAATGAGTGGAAAAACTGTTGAAGTCAATAACACAGATGCTGAAGGTAGATTAATTCTTGCGGATGCTATTACATATGCAATTAAGAAATTTAATCCATCAAGAATAGTTGACATAGCAACACTTACAGGAGCAATGGTTGTTTCTTTAGGTTCAACATTTACTGGGGCTTGAGCAACCACAGATAATGCATGAGAAGATTTACAAGAAGCATCTAGAAAACAAAATGAATTAGTATGAAGAATGCCATTTCACAATGATTTTTTGATAAATATTAAAAAATCAAATTTTGCTGATTATAAAAATACTGATTTAAGTGGAAAAGGTGGTTCTTGTTCTGCAGCAATGTTTCTAAAAGAATTTACTGAAAATAAAGAATATATTCACTTAGATATTGCAGGTTCAAGTATGGATGGAGAAGATCCTAATGGAATTATGGTTAAAACTCTAGTTCAACTTGCATTAGACGCAAAGGCATAATATGAAAATATATAAAACAAAATCAAAAATTAATTTTCATTTAATTGCAAAATTTACTAAAGATAATAATGTTGCATTTGGCAAAGTTACTGAAGATGCTTCAAGGTGAGAAGCAACAATGTATTTAGGTGATAAGTTAGACTTGACAATCAACAAACTAGCAAAAGTAATAAACAATTTTTTTATAGGCGCAAATAGAGAATATGAAATTCATGTTAATTCATTTATTACTAAAAATATTGACGAAGAACAAATAATGAAATTATTTATTGAGCAAGATATTTTAACAAGTGGAAAAATATTTTCAAAAAAATCGATAACTAAAAAGAAAAAACAAAATCACATTCTTGTTTCAAAGAACTATACAATTGAGAATTTTAAAGAAACAATTTTATTATCAAATCAAATGTTAGCGATAAGATTTTTCCAAGATATGCCAGCTAATTTATGTACTACTGATTATTTAACAAATGAATTTAGAAAATTATTTTCAAAATCTAATAAAATAAAAACTAAAATATTAAATAAGGCAGACCTAAAGAAATTAGGCATGAATTTAATTCTTTCTGTAAATGCTGGTTCTTCGCAAGACACAAAAGTAATTGTGGCAGAATACAATAATAACTCATCTTCCAAAAAGAAAATAGTGTTAGTGGGAAAAGGTATAATTTTTGATACCGGAGGTTATGACTTAAAAAGAGGCAAAAATATTTTAGGAATGAAATATGATATGTCAGGTGCTGCAATAGCAGGTTATATTTTAGACACTGTTGATAAGTTAGATTTAAAAACTAATGTTTCTATTATTATACCAATTACTGACAACCTTGTAGATTCAACAGCAACATTACCAGGTGCAATTATTAATTCAATGAGTGGTAAATCAGTAGAAATCACAAACACTGATGCAGAAGGAAGATTAATCCTTGCAGATTCAATAACATATGCTTCAAAGATAATGGGAGGGAGTTTATTAATTGATATTTCAACATTAACAGGTTCTGTAGTTTATGCTCTTGGCAATTTATATACTGGTGTATGATCAACAAATGATAAAAATTGAAATTTACTAGAACAAGCTTCACAAAAATCTAATGAAAAAATATGAAGAATGCCGTTAGATGAGGAATATATTGAAAATGTTTCAAAAAATAAATTAGCTGACACTTCTTCTTGTTCAACTACTGAATATAGTGATTGTAATATTGCAGCATCTTGATTAAATTCTTTTGCTGATAAAAAAGACTATATTCACATTGATATTGCAGGAACTGCTGACTTAAAAGAAAAAGGTCAATCTCCAATGCTTAAAACTGTTGTAGAATTCATTAAAAAATATAAATAAATTAAAGTTTATATTTTTTTCTCATATTTTATATTTGTTGAACTAAGGTCAATTAAGATGTTTCTAGCTCTTTTTTCATCAATCTCATCTTTGTCATTCATTTTGTATTTTTTAAATTTTAGGAAATTATTTCATTCAGAATTAATAAAGGTAGAATCAATATTTTTTCTTGTTTGAAACAAGAAAGTAGGAGCATATAGAACATTGCTATTTCTATTTTGTATGAAATCAATTCCAAATAAAGTTCTTTTTGCATCATCGACTGAAAATCCACCACTTGTTCCATCTGTAGAATAAGGATTTATATTTGATTCTAATTTAATACTTTTTACGATTTTTGTATCATTATCTCAATATCATTTTGAACTTTGATATTCTAATTGAAACATTAATTCTGAGAATTTTTTCTCTCATAACTCTCCACTTGTTTCGCCTGTTATTCTTGTTGCTAATAGTCTTGCGTTTTCTTCTTCTGAATCTCTAACTGTTCTTTTATAGAAAACACCTCTTTTATTAGTTCCGCTGTCACCCTGTATTATTTTAGCAATTTCTGAATCTTCTTCAAGTGTAAATTCCATTTCTCAAGTTCAATTTGATTGAAGTGCATCTATTTGTTTTTCTGAAAGAATAATTTTAATATCATTAATCTTATTCAATTCAATTTGAAGATCTTTAAAATCATCTTTTTTTGCGTCTGAATTTACTGACATAGCTTTAAGACTATCAACAGCCACTTTTCTTGATCCAACTACATCAACCTTAACAACCTTTCCATTAGAATCAATATCCTCTACTTCATTTAAGGAATTAAAAATTGCCCCAAACAAATATATTCTAAGCTTTTCTTGAATAATTTTGTCTTTTTCTATAGCATTACTTATTGATAAATTAATTTCTTCTGCTGATTTCTTTAAAAATGATTTTTGATCATTCTGTTCTCCTAATATATTGAATATATTATTGAAAGAATCTGATTTACCCATTTCATAAACAGTTTTATCAATCTTAACAGGGGTATCTTCAGTTACTACTTCACAAGAAGATATTATAAACGTTGGCAATATCATTAATGAACCAATTGGTAAAAACATTTTTTTAATTTTCATTACAAATACCTCCACACTATATTAATTTTAATAAATTATATCATAAAACAATTTTGAGTTTTTTTATAAACAATTTTATATAATAAAACTATGGGTTTTTTCAAGAAGATAAAAGATAGATTATTTAATTTAAATAGCGATGAGAAAAAAACAAAAATAAAAGATTCTGATTCTAAATTGTCACCATCAAAGATAGAAAACAAAGTTTTAATTGAGCAAATTAAGTTAGATAAAAAGGAAGAAAAACTTCGTAAAAAAATCAGATCAAAAGAAAAAAAGATTAATAAATATGTCATTGGACTATCAAAGAGTGGAAATAATTTCAGTCAAAAAATAATAGAACTGCAAAATAAGCATAATAAAATAGATCAAGAATTTTTTGATGAGCTGGAAGAAATATTAATAATGTCAGACATATCGACAAAATTAGTTTCAATTATAATTGATGAAATTAAAAAAGAAGTAAAAGTTGAAAATGTTATCGATAGGAATTTAATTAATGAAATAATTGCAGATAAAATGTTTGCCATTTATGCAAATCAATCAATTGTTGATACTAAATTAAACACCAATAATGAAGGGTTAAATGTTTTGTTGATAGTTGGTATAAATGGTTCTGGAAAAACAACTTCAATTGCAAAAATTGCAAACAAATTAATAGGTGAGGGCAAAAAAGTTGTTATTGCAGCGGCTGACACCTTTAGAGCAGGAGCAGTCGAACAATTAAAAATTTGAGCAGACCGAATTTCAGCAGATATAGTTCTCCCTGATAAAGTAGGAGCAGACCCTTCTTCTGTGGTTTACAAGGCTTTGGACATCGCTGTAAAAAAACAATATGACATCCTTATCGTTGACACAGCTGGCAGATTACAAAATAAAGTTAATCTAATGAATGAACTTGCAAAAATGAATGGAATTATAAAGAAGTTTATCCCTGAAGCACCACATGAATCACTTTTAGTTTTGGATGCCACTACAGGTCAAAATGGAATATTACAGGCAAAAAGTTTCAAAGAAGTTACTCCACTATCTGGAATCATTTTAACAAAAATGGATGGTACCTCAAATGGTGGAATAGTACTTTCGATAAAAGACGAACTAGACATGGATGTTAAGTTGATAGGACTAGGAGAAAAGATTGATGATCTTCAGGAATTTGATTTAGATGCATATATTTATGGACTTACAAAAGGTTTGATGAGCAATGAATAAAACTAAAGAAAGAGAAGAGTTGATAAGGGTATATTTAAAATATGATTTTGTTCTTACACAAAATCAAAAACAGATTATGCATCTACATTATATTGAGGATTTATCTATAGGTGAAATATCAGAAATAGTTGTAACCACAAGGAGTGCTGTTTTTGATGCCATTGATAAATCGAGAAAAAAATTAAAACCATTTCTTAATTCAAAATAAAGATTAATTTTGTATTATAATTATTAGAAAATAAGGGTGTATATGAAGTATAAAAGAATATTATTAAAGTTATCTGGTGAATGATTAGCAAACAAGGAAAAGTCACTATCTATTGATTATTCATTAGTTGATAATATTGCAATTCAACTTAAAAAAATTAGGGAACAAAAAATCGAAATAGCTATTGTAATTGGTGGCGGAAACTTTTGAAGAGGTGCCAGTGCTGAAAAAAATGGAATTCCAAGAAATAGAGCTGATTACATTGGAATGTTGGCAACCATTATGAATGCTTTGGCTTTGCAATCAGGATTTGAAAAACACGGATTAAAATGTAGAGTTCAATCATCAATCAATATTGATCCAAAAGTAGCAGAAAATTATATTACTGAGAAAGCTAAAAAATATTTATCATCAGGAGAAATAGTTATTTTCGCTGCCGGAACAGGCAGACCTTATTTTACAACAGATACTGCTGCAACATTGGTGGCATCTGAAATTGAAGCAGATATTATTTTATTAGGTAAAAACAAAGTTACAGGAATATATGATTCAGACCCTAATATAAATGCTGATGCAAAAAGATATTCTAGCATTTCATATGACGAAATATTATCAAAGAATTTAAAAGTGATTGATTCTACCGCTGCAACAATGGCTAGAGATAATAATATTAATGCCCTAGTCTTTGATATTGGTACCAAAGATGCAATATTGAATGTCCTTAATGAAAAAGGATTGTTTACGAAAGTTTCAAAATAATGGAATATAGCATATATAAAATGGAATTAATTGAAAATTTAGATTTGGCAATAATATCATTAGAAACACAACTTTCAAGAGTAACATTATCTGGAGCAAATCCTCAATTATTTAGTAATTTAAAAATTACATATTATGATGAACAAATGTTAATTGGTGACTTAAGTAGTATTACAATTCCTGAGGCACAGCAATTAATAATCAAACCCTTTGATAAAGAAACGGTTAAGGAGATTTACAAAACAATTGAGAAACAAAATTATAAAATTTCAATGGTTGATGAAGGTCATCAAATAAGAATTATATTCCCGATTTTAACAACAGAGAAAAGACAAGAATCAGTAAAACAACTTTCTTCAATTTCTGAGTCAGCAAAGGTTAAAATTAGAAACGCAAGGCAATCTGTTTTAAAAATGATAAAGTTGGATAAAGAATTAAGTGATGATATGCATAAACATTATCAGGATCAAGTTCAAATTGAAATAGACTTATATAATGGTATAATTGATAAAAAAGTTATAAATAAAAAAGAGCAATTACTGCAATTATAGGAGTGAAATGGTATTAAAAAATATTAATCCTATCGCAAAAAAATCATTATTTGCACTCATAACTGCAATAATTTGTACAATGTTAATTGTATTTATTTATTTTTGAGGGAAACCGGGAAAAATATTTGGAATTATTTTATTCACTTTAATTTCAATATTTGCAGTTTTTGAATTTGTGAAATCATTTCAATTACCTTTTTGAGCAAAAGTATTTCTTTCTTTATCATCAGTATTTGTCGTGCTTACACCCTTAAACAATGATTTCATTAATTTTATAAATGTTGATAATAAAATATTAACACAACTCCCTAACGAAAATTGGCCAAATCCTGAATATTCTTCAATTTTGATTGAACTTATTCAGGAACAGTTTAGCTTTTCTGTTGCTAGTGTTCCATTTATTGGCTTCCCAATATTAATAATTTTAATTTTAATTCCTTGTCTATTTATTAAAGATAAATCAAAAATATTATCAAGTTTTTTTACAATATTAATTATAGTAATTTTGATAAGTTTTGCGACAAAGTTTTTACTATATTTGACAATTTTACAATTTTCATTAATTCTAATATTGATATCATCTGTTATCCTTACAGATTCACTAGCTTATTTTGGTGGTAAACTATTTGGCAATAAAATTTTTAAAAGAAAGCTTGCTCCAAATATTTCTCCGAATAAAACTATAGAAGGAGCAATCGCAGGATTTGTTGGATCCTTTCTGTTTCTTCTATTATTCTTTTGGTTAAATTATGCAAAGATAAATTATGGTTTTGATCAAGGAATTAATTTCGGAAAACTTAGTGAATTGGATCCTCTAATTTTATTAATCATAATTCCCATTATTGTACCTATATTTGCCATTTTGGGAGATTTGTTATTTTCGTTCACAAAAAGAAGACAAGAAATAAAAGATTTTTCAAATTTAATTCCTTCACATGGAGGGTTGCTTGATAGATTTGATTCACTTATAATGGTAATTTTTGTCTTTGGCATTTTAATTGCAATATTGGGAGCTTTTGTTCAATAATTAATTATTTTTTATATAATAAAAACATGAACAAAGCTTTTATTAATTTCTGTAAAGAAGTAAAATACAACATTCCAGAATATCTAGTAGAATCAGAGATATTTAATGTAATGTTAAAAGATGATAAATTTGATATTATGATCAATTTTTTTTCTGTTCCTGAAATAGATGATATGAAAAATTTTCTAGAAAGTGTAAGAAATAATTTTAAATTTGAGATGACGTTTAAAATAAATTACAAAAATAAAAATTTTACATTAAATGACATTTATGACTATCTATTGTTTTCAAGTCACTTTTTAAAAGGTGAAACTATCTCGAATATGATTTCAAAATTAGATCTAAATTTTGATGACTACAAAAATTTAAAAATTGAGGTTCATTCTAAAAATAAGTTGAGAATTCTAAAAGATAAGGAAAGTGAATTTTTAAGCAATTTAAAAATCTTTGGTTTTGACGAAATTAAAATATTATTTATTGACTTGTCATCTTTTTCATTAATCGAAAAAAAGATGGAAGAAGAAAATGATGAGCAAAACATACTATTTAACAACATTGTGAAAAAAAATTCAATTAAGCAAGAGAGCAAACCTATTTTTTCATCTAGAAAACTTTCACAAAATAAATATTTTTTAATGAATATGGAGGAATTTTATTTATCTGAAGAGACGAACTATATTTTTGAAGGTTTAGTATTTAAGAAAGAAATATTTAAAACAAAAACAGGTATGAATATTTTAACGATTGCAATCACTGATTATTCAGAGGCAATAATAATTAAAAAATTTTATCGAAATGAAGTAGATTTGCTAGAAATAGATAAAATAACAATAGGCATTAAAATTAAAGTATTTGGAGAAAAAACAATTGATTCATTTACCTCTAAACCTATTTTGAGTGCTAAAAAAATAGAGATAATTGAAGATCAAGGAAATATAGTAGATGAAGCTCCTGTGAAAAGAGTTGAATTATCAATTAGAACATCAATGAGTGTGATGGATGGCTTTAAAAATCCAGAAGAGTTTTTGAGACATGCAAAACAATTAGGTCACAAAGCCTTGGCTATTGTTGATTTGGAAAACATACAATCATTCCCCAATTTTAGTAGCGCCGCAAAAAAGATTGGTATTAAACCAATTTATGGTTCGACATTTAATGTTATTGACAGTGATAACAAATTTGTTGTAAATAATAACAACAAAACAATTGGAGGTGAATGTTATGTTGTGTTTGATATAGAGACAACAGGTTTATCTCCAAGATTTGATGAAGTAATTGAATTTGGAGGAGTAAAAATAAAAGATGGCAAAGTTATTGAAACAATGCAATTTTTTATTAAGGGTGAAAAACCTATTTCTAACTTCACAACCAATTTGACAGGAATTACACAAGAAATGGTTAATAGTGGGATATCAGAAATAGATGGTATTAAAAAAATTCAAGCTTTTATTTGTGATTATAGTTTGATTGCTCACAATGCTTCATTTGATATTGGGTTCTTACAGGAAAAAATATTTAAGTATGGTATTGGTGAATTAACAAATCAATGAATAGACACCTTGTCAATTTCAAAATTAATTGTTCCTGTTTCTAAATCTTATAGACTTGAAATAATGTGTAAAAAATTTGGTGTTAATTATGATTCTACTATTGCACATAGAGCAATTTATGATGCCGAGGTTTTGTCGTCACTATGATTGAAATTAATGGATGAATTAAATTCAAGAAACATTATTACATTTGAGGATTTAGCTAAGACTAAAACACCAGTAATTCATGCAAAAAAATTTTCAAATCAGATAACAGTATTGGCTAAGAACCAAAAAGGTTTAAAAGAATTATTTAAACTAATTTCAAAAGCTTCCACAGTTAATTTTTATGCTGAGCCACGATTATTTTTCAAAGAATTTTTAGAGGAGAAATCAGATAATATTTTAGTAGGAACATCGGGAATAAGGTCAAGATTATTAGAAAAAGTATTCAATGGAACAAGCAAAAGTATTGATGATGAAATTGCTAAATATGATTATATTGAGATACCATCACCATCTCTCTTTGTTCATTTAATTAATCGAGAAGTTATCTCACAAAAGAATCTTGAATTTGCATTAAAAGATTTAATTTATAGAGCTAAAAAATTAAATAAAATATGTGTGGCTGTTGGTGATGTTCGTTATATTCATGAAAAAGAAAAGATTTTACATAATGTTTATATAAAAGCAAAAGGTTTAGAAGGTAAGAGACATTATTTATTTAAATATAATGAAAATAATGCTATTTATCCTATGCAAAATTTTTTAACTACAAATCAAATGATTGAAAAATTTCAATTTTTAAATGATAGTAAGTTATCGGAAGAAATTGTTATAACAAATACAAATATAATTTCGGACCTTATTGAAGAAGTTCAAGTTATAAAAGATAAATTATATTCTCCTAATTTCGATGATTCAGATAATAAATTAAAAGAGTTAATATATATAAAAGCTCATGAAATTTATGGGAAATTATTACCCAAAATTGTTAGTGAAAGAATTGAAAGAGAATTGCAACCAATTCTTAAGTATGGTTTTTCAGTAGTATATTGGATTAGTCATATTTTAGTTGCTAAAAGTCTCAGTGATGGCTATTTGGTTGGTTCTAGAGGTTCTGTTGGTTCATCTTTAGTTGCAACGCTAGCAAAAATAACAGAAGTTAATCCACTTGTTCCACATTATATATGTCAAAATTGTAAATATAGTGAGTTTTTTGAAAATGGAGAATATATTTCAGGATATGATTTACCTGACAAAATATGTCATAATTGTCCTGGAATTAATTTAAAAAGAGATGGTCAAACAATTCCTTTTGAAACTTTTTTAGGTTTTAATGCTGATAAAATACCAGATATTGATCTTAACTTCTCTGGAGAGTATCAAAATATAATTCATAATGAAGTAAAGAAAATGTTTGGTGATAGACATTGTTTTAGAGCTGGAACTATTTCTACTGTCGCATCCACAACTGCTTTTGGTTATACGAAAAATTGAAAAGAAGAAGAGGGATTGAATAAATCGGATGCCTTTATCGATTTTGTTTCTAGTCAAATTATTGGAACAAAAAGAACGACAGGACAACATCCTGGAGGAATAATAATAATTCCAAAGGAATATGATGTTGAAGATTTCACGCCAGTTAATTTTCCAGCCAACGATACTTCATCTGAATGACAAACGACCCATTTTGATTTTCATGCCATTCATGATAATGTTTTAAAATTAGATTTATTAGGCCATGATGATCCTACAGCTATAAAATTATTGCAAAAATTAACAGGAATTTCTCCAGTAGACATTCCATTTTCAGATATTAATGTAATAAAGATGTTTTCTTCAACAGAACCTTTAGGCATCAAACCACAAGATATCAATGGAGAAAAAACTGGGGTAATAGGTATTCCTGAGTTTGGAACTAAATTTGTTAGAAGAATGCTATTAACAGCCAATGTTTCATCGTTTGCAGATTTAGTATCAGTTTCTGGACTTTCCCACGGTACAGATGTTTGAAGTGGAAATGCAGAAGATTTAATTAAACAAAGAAATCTTAAGTTGAAGGACTTAATTTCTTGTCGGGACGATATTATGGTATTTTTAATCAAAAAAGGAATAGATCCTTTAAAGTCATTTCAAATAATGGAAAAAGTTAGAAAAGGAATGGGATTGTTACCAGAAGAAGAATTATTGCTTTTAGGTAATGGTGTTCCACAATGATCAATTGACTCACTTAAAAAAATAAAATATATGTTTCCTAAAGCACATGCAACAGCATATGTAATGATGGCTTGAAGAGTAGCTTGATTTAAACTTTATCATCCTATTGAATATTATGCAACTTATTTTTCTACGAGGTCTGATCATTTTGATATTGAAACATTGGTTGCAGGTAAAAGTGTGATTTCAGAAAAATTAAAAGAATTATTGTCGAAACAAAATAAAAGAGACGAAAATAAATTGACTTCTAAAGAACAAGCTTTAATTATTAATTTAGAAGTTGCTAATGAAATGTTTGCAAGAGGATTCATTATTCAAAATATAAATTTATATAAATCAGATTCATTTAAGTGAATTGTGGAAAAAGATACAAAGTCTTTAATACCTCCATTTATTAGTTTAGATGGTTTGGGAATTGCAGCAGCAGAATCTATAATTGTAGCTAGGAAATCAGGTGATTTCCATTCAATTGAGAATTTTTCAAAAAGAACACAAGTAAATAAAACAATTATTATAAAAATGAAAGAAATGAAAGTATTTATAAATATGGATGATACAGACCAGACAACGTTATTTTAATTTTATCGTTAATCAAACAAGTCTATGATCTGAAGAAACTTCCTTGCCATTACCTCATTTACCAAGTCTTTTATCATCAAAAAGTAATCTACCTTCTTCGCCATCTGCTTGTCAAAATACACCTGTGTCAATAGATTCCATATTTTTTGATGGCAATACTCAGTCAACTCTTAATCCAAATGTACTTGTTCTTGTCTCTGGTTTAGGGTGCTTTTTACTATTTGGTTCTAACTCAGCACCTTTGCTTATTGGAATCAAATTACCATCTGCAATATTACCATTAACTAAATTTGATTTTATTAACCCTAATATTCCTTCTTCTTTAGCAGAGTCACCAGATAAATTATCAGCATTTAAATCTCCAAGAATAATAAATTTTTCCTTAGAACCATCAATCCCTCCGGTAACACCTTTATCATCATAAATAAATTCTTTATTTTCAATGTATTCTTGTCAAAATTTTACTTCTGCCATATTTCTTAGTAAATTTGTTTTAGTTCCTCCTATTTCAAAGGCAGGTGGTGTTGGATGAGAAGCCAACAAATGAATAGTTTCAGTCTTATTGTTTACCTTTATTTTAATAGGGATATCAACATGATTTTTTGATGATAGTCTGATTTTACTTCACTCTTCATCTGTAAATCAATTATCTCCAACATTCATCCCTACTGGAAGTTTTCCATTGTCTGTTTCAATGGTAGGTATTTTAGAGTTTGGTAGATCTTTTCATTTAAATTCCTGAAATGTTCTTGTATTTGTTACATCAATTTCATATTTTGAAAAAATACCCATTGCATAATGACCATGATAATATCCAAAACCAAATGCATCTTGAGGATTATTATCTGTTAATCCATCATTATTCAAATCCATTCCAGACTCTAGTCCTGTATTAGTAGCATAAGTTTCATAAAAAGGATAAGTTATAGGTTCCATCATTAATCCTCCATCCATACTGTTTAAACTTTGTCCTATTGATAAATAATTATTTTGGAATAATTTTAAAATTTCCTTATTGTTCCCATCTCCATTATTATTGAATTCATTTACTAAAAGAACATCAGGCCTTGTTTTTTGAATTATGGCAGCAATGTTCCTGGTTGAAACTACCCTTTCTGAAAGAACTTTCTCGGCAGGAGTTATAATATCCCCGTTTTTAATTCTATTAACTAATATTGTTTGCTCCTCAGGTTTTATACTCATATATTCAACTCATCTTTGATAAGTTTCTGTTGCATCATTGTCTGTTGCAAATGAAAGGTTAAAAGTAGCAAACTTAACTTTTTCTTCCCCCTTTGCATTATTTGTTGAACAAGATGCAGCAAATATAAATGGCGTCATTAATGCACCTATACTTCCTAGACTTATAAATTTCTTTCTAATATTCATAATTAACTCCCCTTTTTTTGATAAATTAATTATATGTTTTCGAATTTTTTTAAAAAAAAATACATGATATTTTTTTATAACAATATTAAATTATTGCGATTTTACTTCATTTTTATTACTTTTTTAGCCATTATTAGTGCATCTTCAATTGCCTGGTCCATGTTAATGTATTTATAATTAGCCAATCTTCCAAGCAACAATAAGTTTGTATAGCAATCAGCAATATCTTTATACTGAGAATATTTTTCTCTAGCTTTTTCTGTCGCTAATGGGTAATAAGGTTCATTAAATTCTTTTGATAAAGGAGAATATTTCCCGGGGTACTCTTTTGAAATAATAGTTATATCTTCATTTTTTTCAAAAGTCATATTTTTATATTCAGTAATTCTAGTCATTGTAGGATGAGCTGGAAAATTAACAACTGCAGTGTTTTGAAATTTCTCTTGGTTAATCTCCTCAAATTTAATGTTCAGAGATCGATAATCTAAAACTCCGAATCGATTGTCAAATAATTCATCCAGTGGACCGGTGTAAATTATTAAACAAGATTTATCATTATTAAATGAAATAATATTATTTTCAAATTTTAAATATTCAATACCATTTTTATTCACTGAAAATTTAATATTTTTATGATCTAACATTTTTTCTATAGTTTTAGTATAACCCTCTTTTGGAACTCCCTCATATTCATCTGTGAAATATGTATTTTTATAAGATAATATAACTGGAATTCTAGAAGTTACTGAGGAATCAATTTCCTTGGGATTTAAATCTCACATTTTAATTGTGTAGTTTTCAAAAATATTTTTGTAAATAAAATTAGCTACTTCTTTAATAATAGGATCATTATTTTCAAATAACTCAAAAATAGTGACGCTTTCCATATTTTTATAATTTTCTAGAAGTAAATTTTTAATTTTTTCTTTTTGATCTGGAAAACAAATATCAATTGATTTAAAGTTAAACGGTATTGGAACAAGTTTGTCTCCGATATAGCCTTCAACAATATTTTTAAATTTGTTGAGCGTTCAAAATCTTTCCATAAATTCAGCTACTCTTTTTTTTGAAGTATGAAAAATATGAGGACCATATTTATGTATTGTAATATTATTAATTTTTTCATCAAAAACATTGCCTCCAATGTTTTTTCTTTTCTCAATTATTTCAATGTCGAAATTATTTTCAGCTAACACTCTTGCCAATACGGCCCCAGATAATCCGGCCCCAATTATTTTAATTTTCATATTAATTATTTAACCATATCCTATAAAATTTTAGTTCCATGCACTTGTGTTGCATTAGTCAAAGAGACAATTTCTTGATAGTTATCTTTTGTGACACTTCCTCCGATAATTATTTGAATTTTATGTCCATATTTTTTAATTATACTATTCAACGAACCAATATTTTGTACAGCTGGGTTTTCTCCACCTTTTGTTAATATTCTATTAAAGCCCATATTTATTAATATTGGAATATCTCTTTCATAATTCGCAAGTGAATCAATTGCCATATGAAAATCATATTTGCAACTATCACCAATTGCATCAATTAGTTTTTCGCAAGCTGGAATGTCAATTTCTTTATTTTTGATAAAACCGAATATAAATTCAGTTGCACCAAGTTTTTTCAATTCTTTAATTTGGATTACCATTGCTAATATTTCTTCTTCAGTTACTTCAAATCCATCATTTGTTCTAATCATTACTACTTGATGAATATCAGAATTATCTTTAATATAATTAAATAATTCAATATTAGGAGTTAACCCACCTTTTAATAAATTTGAACAAGTTTCAAATCTATCAATTTTTTTGTTAATGAAGTATTTTGCTTCTTCAATTGATTGTATACATGCTTCTTTAATAATTTTCATATTTTAATTATATATATTTATGTTAAAATTATTATATTAAAAATTAAATGTAAAATATTAAGAAATAAGAAGGATTATAAATGAGTTTATTTAAGAAAAAATCAAAAATAAAATTTAAGAAATTTGAAAGTAGCATTGAAGCATCTGAGTATGTTGCTATCGAAGTTTTAAATGAAGTAAAAAAAGGTAAAAAAATAAATCTAGGTTTGGCAACTGGTTCAACACCAATATTGTTATATAATGCATTGGTTAGTGATTATGAAGAAACTAGAACTCCTTGAAAAAATGTTTCAACATATAATCTAGACGAATACTTGAATTTACCTGAAGGTCATCCACAAACATATAAAGAGTTTATGAAAAAACATTTATTTTCTCATATTGACATAAATTTAGATAATACTCATTTTCCAAAAGTAAATGAAAACTATGATTCATTAATACAACTTAATGGCGGAATTGATATACAAATATTGGGAATTGGTACAAATGGACATATTGGTTTTAATGAACCTGGATCTCTCTTAAAATCAATAACAAGAGTTGTCGATTTAACTCAAGAGACAATAGATGTTAATGCAAAACAATTCTTTGCTGGGAATAAAGATTTAGTCCCTAAACAAGCTATTTCAATGGGGCTAGAATCAATATTAAATGCTAAGAAAATATATCTATTAGCATTTGGTTATTCCAAAAATGAAGCTATGGAAAAACTATATCATGCTGAAAAGTTTGATGTTAATTTTCCAGCTAGTGCATTATTACAACACAATGACGTAACGGTTGTTTTTGATAATGGTACGGAACTTGATATATAAAAATGCTCTTATTACAACAAAGGATTTTTCTTTTGTTGGATTTATTGAAATAGATGACTCAGGAATTGTTTTAGAGATAAAAGAAGGAAATACTGAAAAGTCAGGAATAGATTGTAGTGGTTTAATAATAATGCCTGGCTTTATTGATTCACATACACATGGTGGCTATGGAATGGCATTTGATGATATTGGAGAAGAACATTTTGTTAATGATTATGTAAACTACTTAAAAAACCTTGTTAAAGAAGGTGTTGTTGCATTTGTAGGAACTACAGTAACTTCAAAGCTTGAACGATTAGAAAAATCTTCTATATTGATTGATGACTTGTCAAAAACAAATATCACATTACCTAAATTAGCTGCCTGATATTATGAAGGGCCGTTCATAAGTATAGTTAAAAAAGGTGCTCATGAGCAAGATTTGATAATTCCTTTAAATGAACCATTTTTAAAAAAAATTAAGAAAAATATTTTAATTCCGATTATTTTTACAGTTGCTCCAGAGGTTGAAAATAATACTAATCTTATTGAGAAATATAAAAATGATTTTATCTTTGCATTAGGGCATTCAAATGCAAATTTTGAGGAATCTAAAAGATCTCTTGAAAATGGAATTAAAAGAATAACTCATTTGTACAATGCTATGAGTGGTTTTCATCATCATGATATGGGTATTTTGAATGCAATATTTAATAAAGTATACAAAGATGATTTAAATATTGAAATAATTTCTGATGGTGTTCATGTTGATAATGAAGTTATTAAATATTCATACAACAATATAAGCATTAAAAACATTTCTATTGTTTCTGATTCACTTCCGCCCAAAGGTTTTAGTGATGGAAAATATAAACTGGGAAATTTACCAATTGATAAAGAAGGTAATTGATTTTATTTAGAGGGAACAAAAACTTTATCGGGAGGAGCTTGTCCTTATATATATTTAGTAAAAAACTTTAAAGATTCAACAAATTGCTCTTTACAGGAATTAGTAATGGTTTCATCATACAATGCAGCTAGAAATTTAAAAATGGACGAAAACTTTGGAGATATAGTCAAAGGTAAAAAAGCAAACATTGTCTTCTTAGATAAAAATATTGAATATGTTCAATCATATATAAATGGTCATCTTTGAAAATAGATTATAAAATAAATATTTTTGAAAAATTAAATAATTCGATTGTATGAATTATGATTATGTTTCTTTTATATTATAATATTTCTTGAGTGTAGAATAATTTATTAAAAAAAATTTCAGAAAAAAAGTCAAGTACGTTTCTTGACTTTTTTTACAATTCAATTATAACTGTTTTTTAAATAAATTTTAATATTTTCAGATCTAGCAAAGTTATTCAAAAATATTTGCATTACTAATTATAAAATTTCTTTTATCCATTTTTCAATTTTTGTAGGTCTTGTTATTGAAGAAAATCGATTCACAACAATTCCTTCTTTATTTACTAGAAATTTTTCAAAATTTCACTTAACATCATTGCTCTTTTGTGGAAAACTATTTGTAAGAAACTTATATAGAGGATGCTGATTTTTGCCAATTACATCAATTCTTGAAAATATTTCAAATGTTACATTATATTTGATTGAACAAAATTCTTTTATTGCACCATCGTTTTCAAATTCTTGATTTTTAAACTGCATACAGGGAAAACCCAAAACAACAAGACCTTGTTCTTTATAGTCTTTGTATAATTTTTCAAGTCCAAGATATTGAGATGAGAAGCCACACTTACTAGCTACATTAACTATTAATATAGTTTTACCAACATATTTTGAAAAATCTACTATTTCACCTGAAATATTCTTAATTTTAAAATCATATATTTTTGACATAAAGTTCCTTATTTTAAATTATTAGTTTTTCAAATTACCATTCATTAAAACTATAATAAAATAATTATATTCCATATGTTTAATTATTTTACTAATATATTATTTTAATAATCTATAATTTAAAAATATAAAATTTATATTTGAGGACATTATGAAAGAAAAAACATATAAAAAACTTGGATTTTTTTCAGCTCTTTCTATTTGTATTGGATCAGTTGTTGGTATTGGAATTTTTTTTAAAAATGGTAGTATTTCAAATGCTGTGAGCGGCGATGGAACATCATGAATTTTAACTTGATTAATCTCAGGTATTATCGCTTTTTTAATAGCTATTCATTTTGGAAGAATAGCTTCAATTGATAACAATGGGCTACCCGGTCTATCTGGTTGAGCGCAATCTATAGCAACAAAAAAGCAGAATTGATTTAGACACTTGGTGACAATAAACTATTCTTTTTTCTATAATTCCTTACTCATTATTGTTATATCTTTTTTTACTGTTGAAATATTTGCAAATTTACTTAAAATAATCAATCCATCAATTATTATGCCTATGTATGCAATTGTTATTTTAACAATTGCTCTAATGTTTTTTAATATAACAATAAATAAAATATCTGTTAAAACATCAGGAATTTTTTCATCTGTAACAACAATAGTTAAATTTATTCCATTAACAGTTTGTGCGGTTGCAGGTATTATTTTTGCAAATACTCATAATTCTGGCGGTACAAATGGTTTTGTAGATGGAGACGGACTTTCTTTTATAGATTCATTTCAAGGAATAATGAAATCCCTTCCTGCCGCATTATTTGCTTTTGATGCCTTTGTTGGTGTAGGTTCAATGTCAAGAAAAATAAAGGGTGGAGAAAAAGTAGTTTCAAAAGTTATTGTATTCAGTATGTTGTTTATTGTCGTTTCATTTTTATTCATTTCGATTTCAGCAATTTTACATTATGATCCCAATACTTCATCAAGCATTGAGCAAATTTTATCTGATATTTTTAGTAGTGATGTTGGAAAATTCCTTACACCAGTAATAATGTTCTTCTTGCTTGCTTCAGCAGCTGGAACAACGAATTCTATTACGGGTTCAGCAATTTCAGAATTTGAAAATATTTCAAGAGATGAAAAAGTGTTTTTTTCTAAGGAATTAAATGAAAAATTTAATTATAAAATTACTTCGACAATATATATATCAATTTCATTAACAATTTGATCTTTAGCATCTTTTATTCCTGTTTTAATAACTGATTCTGATTCTTTTATTGATGGGTTATCAAATATTGCAGTATTGTTTTTTTTCATTGTTTATGGAATATTAATATTTTTGTATTGGAAAAACATTTATATGAAAAATAAAATAACTTCAAAAAGTCGTGTCCCGTATACAGTATTAGTTTTTATTTCTGTGATTGGTGCTTGATCATCAATGATTTTGAGTTTCTTTTCAACTATGATGGCTGCGATTCAATTTCCAAACAAGGCATCATCATGAGGATTTTTAATAAGTGGAGACGGAATATCAAATTTAGTTGTATTCATAATATATTTGATCTTTATTGTTATTTTTATTTTACTACCATTAATTAATTGAATGCTTTTCAAAAATAAAAAGGAATACAATATATTTCAAAGTATTGACAATAAAATCATTCCTTTGAGTGTATATTCAAATTCATCAAATAAATAAATTTAAGAATTATTATTTATATTTTATTATTGAGTCATAAGTTTTTTGATCTAAACCAAGGATTATCTTTTCTATTAAATCTATTGTTGAATGTAAGTCATCTAAATGACATACTCCCAGAGGTGAGTGAAGGTATCTTTGTGGTAATGAAATAGTTATTGTTGCAACACCATTTGCACCATACTGTAATTCTGCTGCATCTGTTCCACCGCCTTGAGCAACGTACTTGTATACTGGAATATTGTGTTTTTTAGCAATATCCATAATATATTGAACAAATTTAGGGTCCATTAGTGTACCACCATCTTTTATTCTTAATGCAGCTCCATTTCCTAATTTTTGTATTCCTGAAATTGCACCAAATGTATCGTGAGCAGCACATGTATCAATAGCAATTGCAATATCCGGGTTTATTTTTGACACAGAAGTCTTAGCGCCTCTTGTTCCTACTTCTTCTTGAGTAGTTCCGACAAAATAAGTTTTATTTGGTAATTTTTTATCTCTTAATCTGATAATTAATTCATCCAAAATAGCGACACCGGCCCTATTATCCATTGCTTTTCCAGCAACAAGTTTTTTATCTTTTCCAAAAGAAAATACTTCACCAGTTAAGCAAACTCTGTTACCCACTTCTACCAAAGAGTCTTCAACTTCTTTTTTAGAAGAAAATCCTATGTCCAAGAATAATTCTTTTAGTTCAGGAGCTTTTGCTCTCTTTTCAATTTCTAAAATATGGATAGAAGTATGGCCAAAAACACCAGCTAATTTATTACCATTATTTAAAATCAAAACACCCTTTGTTCCTATCACTGTCAAAGGTCAAACTCCACCAATCATTGAAAGTCTTATTTGTCCATTATCTAAGATGTCTTGAACAATAAAACCTACTTCATCCATATGAGCAGCAATTTGAATTATTGGACCATTATTTTTTTCAATTTGATTGATTATCATTGATCCAAGACCATCTCTAGAATATTCTAAATTTTTATTAAGAGTTTTTTTTAACTCGTTTGCCACATCTTCTTCATAACGAGACATACCATCAATATCCATATATATTTTCAGTTTATTAAACAAGTTTTGATCTTTTGTATTCATTTATATTACCTCTTCATTGTATTTAATAATCATATAACATAATATATTTTTCATAATATAAATTTTTCTCAAATAATAAAATTTTTATAATTCTATATTTGATAGTATAATTACTAATTATTATGAATTTAGAAAAATATATAGCCAATATTCCTGATTTTCCTGAAAAAGGCATCAATTTTAAAGATATATCACCATTATTAGCGGATGGTGAAGCTTTGAATTATTGTGTCATGAAAATGGTTAGTTTTTCAAAAGAAGCTGATGTTATTTTGGGTCCTGATGCAAGAGGTTTTTTGTTTGGTACCCCAGTTGCAGCAATACTTTCAAAACCATTTGTAATGGTCAGAAAGCAAAAAAAACTTCCAGGACAGGTTATTCAAAAAGAATATTTATTAGAATATGGTGAAAAAAATGTCTTGGAAATACAAGTAAATAGAATAAAAATGGGTCAAAAAGTGATTATAATTGATGATGTATTAGCAACTGGCGGAACAACAGAAGCAATAATAGATTTAGTGGAATCACAGGGTGGAAAAGTTATAAAAGTTATTTTCCTACTTGAATTGCTTGAATTAGAAGGCGCAAAAAAAATGGATGGAATTGAAGTAATTTCCTTAATAAAAATCTAGATAGGAGTAATTGAATGAAAGAATATAAAAAATATGAGGATATTCCAACAAAATACAAATTTGATTTAGAATATTTATTAGAAGGTAAGACAATTGAAAATATTATTTCAAACTATTTCAAACTATTAGAAAAAAACATAATTGAAAAAGATTCAAAATATGATTCAGCAGAAGCTTATTTATTACATCTTAAAAATAATGAAAAAACATCAATACTTTCTAATAAATTATTTAATTATATTAGTAATAATATAAGTGTTAATGTAATTTCACCTAAGTTTAATAAGTTGCAAAATGAACTTGAGTTTAAACTTTTTGAATATAATAAAAGACTTGGTTCTGAAACAAACAGATTTTTTAAAAATGAATCTAAACTAAGAGAATGAGCAAAATTGAGCTCATTCAAAAATTATAAAAAAGATATAATTTTTGTCCTTGATGGTAAAAAACACAAATTATCTAATGAGATAGAAGAATTCATTAAGAAAACATCAAGAGCAGAAATTAGTGCTGTAGATGTTTTTAATGTTTTATATAATTCTGAACTTAATTACAAAGAAGCCATTTCAACAAGTGGTAAAAAAACAAAAATAACTTTAGCTAATCGATCTTATTTACTAAAGTCAAGTGATGAATCAGTTCGTAAAACAACTTTCAATAATTGAAATGATGCATATTTGCAGCATAAAGG
>JAGUQV010000124.1 GCA_030154525.1 Mycoplasmataceae bacterium
TCAGTTCCATCATTTGATGTAGAATAAAGTTGAAATGATGAATTGTTGTAAATAAAATTAGTAAAAGTCAATGTATCTGCCTTGTCTATTTTAAAATTATCTCATCCACTTTGTTGAGTAGATCTGACTACTTTTGAACTAGAAGAACTAGGGAGAGGTTTATTTCATGTGTTCCTGTCAAGAAAAACGTTAAAATCATTTAATTTATTATAGCCTATATTAGAAAAATCAATACTTTCAACCTTATTTTTATTTTTTTTATTATGATTTACTGTTATGTAATCGTGTAAATTATCACTCTTAACATTGTAAGAAGTTTCATTGTTATAAGCGAGATCTTTTTTTGCATAATTGAATTTCACATTTGCCTTAAATGTTGTGACTTCCATAACTTCTTTAATTGCATCATCATAAACTTTCATTAAACCATCATAAAAACCATCATAAGCATCTCCAATTGTCCCTGAAAACATCTTACTTAATAATGAAGTGTTACTTGTTAACGCATTAAAATTACCTTCTTTATCTTTAATCATTGGTTTAATTCCAAATTCTGAAGTAGTTTTATTTTCTATATTTTTCTTAGTATTATTAATAGATATTTTTTTCATTAAGTTAATATCATCTGGATTTAAAGGATTGATTTTGTATTCTTTATTGTTGTCACTTGCATCTTTAATTTTATAGAAAACTGCTTCATCTACTTTTACTCCATCAAGAATTGCTCTTTTAGCTTCTGAAAAAGATGAGTGAAGTTTTCCTTGAGTATCTTGATATTTATATTTAACTAAACCTTCATTAACAAAAGATTTTTTTGCTTTATTGAAATCTTGTTCATATCCACCAAAAGCATTTAGATAAGCAGAAGAAATTTTGCTATTATCAAATTTTTTAAGTTGATTAATATTTAATCTATTAGTTTCATGGTCAAAAATAGCATCTTTAGCATTACCATAAAATAAATTGCTGTTTATGTATGAATTATTATTAACTAATTCATTAGTAATATCATCTAATGAATCATAATATTTTCCATTAAATAAATATTTTATGTTTCCATTTTCATCAATGAAAACATTGTTATTATTACTATTTTGGGAATTAATCTCAAAATTGCAAGAAGTTAATGCTACTACTGGTGCCAATAAAGTGGGCACTAATAATCCCAGGCTTAGTTTTTTTATTTTATTTTTCATTAATTAACCTCCGTAGTTGTTTCTTTTAAAACAAATTTTATAAATTCATCTTTTGATTTAAATATTATATCTTTATATTTGAATATATGATTTTCAGTATTATAACTATAAAGTGTAAAATTCTTTTGAGTTGATAATCAATTGAAGGCACTAACTTCGTCAAAAAAGTATTTAGTCAAATTATTACTTAGTTTTACTTGGAAAATAACATTAGAGATAATTGAAGAACTTAATTCACTAAATACATTATTAGTTGATATTTCATTTTTGATAATTGTTTTGTAGTCAACATCAAAATAATCATGGAATAGTGTTCTAACATTTCTTTCAGAATCACCAGCAGATAATGTACTTCCTGATTCATTCTCTTGGTTTGGATCAAAAATTATATATTTATTACTTGTTTCATTTGTGAAAAATCTTCCAGAATTTCAAGATAGAGAAGGTAGAGTGTAGTGTGAAACTGAACTATCTTCATTGTTCCCATTATCACTATATTTTGGTTTATTGTTCTTAATTTTAGGCAATGATGCTATCTTTACAGGTTGAATTTTGTCAATAACTTCTCTTATCAATAAATCTTCTGCACCATTGATATTATCCACTACTACTCCATTTGCAAATTTAAATTTATTTCTATAGTATTGTTTACCACTATGATTAGGATCAAATAACCCATTATTAATTGCATTATAAACATATTTAACTAATCTTCTCTTATCATAAGGCTCTAAGGTTGTAGACAACATCAAATCATCAATTGTTCCAAAATTATAAAAAGCTTTTTCATTTCTAGATATAGATGGTGGAACAGCACCAATTGTTGAAATATTGTCAAAACTATAAACTATCTTTATATTTTCACTCGAGAATTCTCCATTTAAAATTGCTTTTAATTGATCAATCTTCAAAGAGGTTAAATTTGTTTCTGAATATGTTTTTCCGTTAAAGTAGAGATTATCTTCATTTTTTGCTTTAACAACTTCCTGTGGGTCCAATAATTTCATATTTTCAATGGTCACTGAGTTTGTTTCTCACAATCCTCAAAACATCGTAGTTCTTTGGCCTCCATTTCAAATAAATGACTTACCATCATCCAAAGTAAATTTATAAGAAGAATACTCTCTAACAGGAACAAGAGCACCTTTTAATAAATCAAGTGCTATCATTGCCACTTGTAAGTAAGGAATGGATTTAGAAATTGAAGATAACAAAGGACTATCACTGATTGATTTTAATATTTTGATTGCATTTGCTGAATCAACCTTTTTAAAATCTTCCAATGTATTAAGAATTTTATCAAATACCTTAATTACTACTTTTGTGGAATTTATTTTTAGAAAATAATCCTTATAATATTCCCCTAAATTATCAGCAACAACGGAAATTAAGCTTTTTGTTATAGTAGGTTCAATAAAAAAGTTAATAACATAATTATCCAAGGATATTTTTTTAATTATTTCTGTTAATTCTATTCTAAAATCATTCTGATCACCACCAAAAGAACCTATATTTAAAAGTTCCACTGGAGCTGCCTTATGAATAAATTTTATCAGCATAAAGTTTTCTCAAATTAATTCATCTTTTGATGAAACTAATTTTAATATAGTAGACATATTGCTTACATTATAAGTAATACCGCCTAATAAATTTTTTATATCATTAAGAACTACATCTCCTGATAATTGAATGTTGGAAAAATTTTTCATGAATGTAAACTTATCTGCTCCTGAAAATAAACTGTTTGTAACAGACATGAAAGTTGCTAGGTCATCTAAGAAAATAGAATTAATAAATTTGGTTGAATAATTTTTGCTCTCAATTTTACTTCTTAAATCATTAATGTTGTTTGATGAAAACATATCTCAAACACCTTCGTATAAAGCTATCATTTTTGGGCTATCTTTCATAATATTGGGTTTATTCTTCAATATCTTTTTAAAATAATCTTGTCTGTATGGAAGAACTCCGCCATTATACATTGCGTTTGCATTAGCTTGACTTATTATATTAATAGCAACAATAAATTGACTAAAGTTATCTGAAATTTCATTGATAAAATATGGAATATCAGTATTTAAATCAATATCATTAGAATTAAAATTAAAAATTTCTTCAAACGATAAAAAAGCACCATATTTAGAATTCGGCTCGTTTATTTCTAATAATTCTGCAGGCAATAATATTTTTATTGTTTCATCTAAATATTTGGCAATAGAATTAAACACATTTTTAGCCTCAATAATTATTTTTTGATTAGCACCATCTTTAATTAAGTTTTGAATAAGGAAAAAATAAAAAATAGGTAAATTATAAAAAGTATTAGCTCTTTTTCCTGATTTTATTTTTTCGCTAAATTTTATTCAATCATTATAAACAGTACTATTATTTGCTTCCAAATTTTTATAGAAAGGAACGATAATATCTTCATTTAAGTATTTGATATTAAGTGGATAATTACTAGTTAATTCATTATCTTCAAAAAGAATTATATTTAATAATCCAGAGATAGTATTTGAATTTTGTTCTGTAGTTATTAGTGGATCATCCCTATCAGTTTTTTTCCAACCATCAAGATTTTTTATTCCTCCTATATTACCACTTGTTTGCAAGTAATAAGGTCCAAAAAGAGTATTTTCATCATCTTGATGTAAATCAACAATATAACTTCCCTTACCTTGGTTTGTTTGTTGTTTTGTATATGCAGGATTATTAAAAGCATCTAATAATTCAGAATTTGGGTTATTTAAATCAGACTCATTAGAATAAAAATATTTCCCATTCATATCTTGGAACTCAATATATTTTTTAGCTTGATTGCTAATATTGTTCATAAAATCATTTTTAGCTTGAAGTGTTTTAGTTTTTTGATCATTAGAGGTTCCAATAACTTCATTAAAATATAAATCATTACTATTTATTCCAGAAGAAATTATGCCATTTGGCCCTACTATACCAATGTTCTCTGATTTTGTTTTACTCTCACCAGGACCACCTGGTACGTAATAAACGGTTTGTAAATATAATTTTAATTCTTCAATATTTCTAAAGTAGACATTATTAAAATAATAAGCATCATGGATTGATAGGTATGAATCCTTAGCTGACTCTACACTTGTGTGAATTGAGTTGTTTTTACCTCGATAAATATTAGTCTTTAATTCATCCTGTGTTTTATTAAAGTATAAGTTTGAAAAGTCATTGGCATTTATCTCTCCGAGTCCACCACTATTTGTATTAAAATTTTTAGATGAAAGAGCACTAGTTTGTTTAATATTTTTTAAAAGGTGTTCTCTTAATAATGCTGGATCGTTAAAATAAACTTTTTCTCCTCTTTCGTCAATAGATCAACTTATTCTATTGTCTGTTGTCTCTGTTCTTTGATAATAACTCTTTTGAGCGTATTCCATTAATTCATCTTTATTCTTAAATGTTTTATTATCAAATACTAAGCTGCCATTAGCACCAAAATTACCTGATGTACTTTGTGTTGATAATCCAATTGATGTTGCTACTAGTAAGGTTGAAACACTAACAAATGATAGGCCACTAATAAATGGTATTAATTTCTTAATGTTCTTTGTTTGATTTAATTTAATTTTGTCTGATTTTTTGCTCATGCTACCTTGCGTTTTCTTGAATTCGTTTCTAGTTTTTATAGTTTTTGTTTTTAAACATATAGAGAGCCAAGACATTAGTTCCAATTACCATAAAAATAATTGTCATAATGGGAAAATGAATATTATCAAGATATGTTGTTGGTGTGACTTGCATAAAATGAGAATATTTGAATAGTGCTTCTGAATTAGCTCTAAAACTTACTTGGTATATATTATTTAAATTACTATTTAATAACATTGATAATTGTACTATATTTTCTAGAGTAACTGATGAATTATCTACAAAATTATTTCATGTTAACTTATCTATGATGCTAGCATCAATTTTTTGCATATCAACAAGTGTTGTTTGGACATATTGTTTATTGATATCTAAATAGTGAATTGTACTGCCAGAAAACCTTATTAAATCATTCTTAATAAAATTTACATCATTTACGTTAGGAGCTTCTGTAGTAGATTTGATTCTAGCATCAGGGAAAATTTTAGATACATCATCAAATGATTTTAAGTCAAAAATATTCATTTGAGTGCTATTATTGTTTCATAAAAAAGATAATAACTTACTTAGACTGGGGTTTATTTCTAATTCAATTTGTTTTAGTAGGTTTGGAGTTTTTTGCTCTAATAGTGTTTTATTATTAAAATAGTAGAATAATTGACTAAATTCAAGATCGATTCCTAGCAAAGCTCTAACAGTCATAAATTCATCATTTGATAATGATGCAGTTGATCAATTCAATGAATTTTCTAATTTATCTTGGAGGAAATTAACAACTTTTTCATCCTTAAGATTGACGAATTTGTTTGAACTATTTACTATTTTTTTAATATTATTTAGTAAAAGTTCTTCGTATTGAATGCTGTTTAATTCAAATGGCGAAATATCATTTGGTCTAATAGACACAAAAACACTATTTTCTAAATTTAAATTCGCAAGCTGAGTATCAATAAATTTATTTTTCAATAATGAGTAATTACCATTAATCTGATTTTTACTAAAGTCTAAATCATTCATCAGAGAAGAACTCATTGAGATCATTAATTCACCAGGGATTAGATAATCATAGAAAGGCACATTATTTAATGTTCCTACTATGTTTTTGTCAATATTGAGTTGTGATTCAGGATTTATTTGATTAACCAAGAATGTTTTATTCTCCTGAGCATTAATTATTGATAATTTAGAAAAAGAATTATAGTTATTATTATCATAAACTAACGTACTATCAAAATCACTGTTTTGAGTTAATCTTGAAGCAATCGGAGCAACTCCAATAAAAAAGATTATCAAGAATGAAACTATTCCAAATCATAAGGGTTTTAATGCAATGGCTGCCAAAATCAAAATTGAAGAAGTCCCTAATGAAACAAATGGTGTAATAACTAAATTATTAATTAGCAAGTAAGTAATTCATTTAGCTTCATAGCTAAATGAGAGAACTAAAATAGATGTAAACACAAATTGAGAAAACATAATTAAGAATAAAAAAGAAAAAATAATAATCATTCTAGATCAAAAAGTTTCATATTTTGAAATAGGTTTTGATAGCATTATTACATCAATCCCATTTAATTTATTTTCCAAGAATAATTTATTAATTAAAAACAAGAGTCAAATTAATCCAACTACAAGAGGAGCAATATTAAAAATAAAAGAATAATTTATGATATCAAAATTTAATGAAAACAGAATAATCATTGTCAATGGTTGAGAAATTAAAAATAATGATGACAACAATCAAAAAAATATGTTTTTTTTAAATAAGGTAAAATAAAAATTAATTATTGAAAACAAATTTTTGTCAAATATTTTCTCGCTTTTATTTGTAGTATTTTTCGATAATAAGTTTTTTGCTTTATTAAATTTGGCCATCTAAAATCACTTCCTTATATTTACTTATCAGCTCATCACCTTTTATTTTCCCACTTCACTTTATTTCTCCTTGTTTAATGAAGGTTACTGAATCGATATAGTTTTTTATTTCGTCTAAAATATGTGAGGACATGAAAATGGTAATTCCTTGTTGGTTTAGAAGCTTTAATAATTCAAAAAATTGAAGTCTTGAAGTTGGATCTAGAAAAGCGACAGGTTCATCCAAGATAATGATTGTTGATTTTTCCAAAGCTGCTCTCATCAGTAATATTTTTTTAGCTTGTCCAGAAGATAATTTATTAGGATTCTTTGACATATGCTCTCTTAAATGTAACTTATCTATTCATTCCTCTAACTCAATTCTTAATTTCTCTTTATCAGTTCTCTCTAGTAAAGCCAAATTATAAACAAAATCATATGCAGAAATTCCGGTTGGAAAAACCGCTTTATCAGGGATATAACACAACTTATCTCTTGCCTTAGATTCTTTCACAGCATTTAGTTCATTAATAAACAAATCACCTTCAAAATCACTATTCAAGCCAGTTAAGATCCTGATAGTAGTTGATTTCCCTGCACCATTCTCTCCAATAAAAGCATGGAATTCACCTTTTGCTACTTGAAAGTTAATGTTTTTTAAGGAATAAGATTTATCGCTTTTTTTATACTTCATATAAATGTTAGACGCTGATATTGCTGCATTCATAATCAAAATTATATATTAATAATTTTAAATATACTAATTATTAATTTTTTAATGTATTGTCAATTCTGTAAAAAATAATTAATAACCAAATTTTTTAATTTGTTTGACATCATTTGTTCAATTTTTTTGAACTTTAACTTTTGTTCATAGTTTTATATTTTTATCAAATTTTTTAGATAAATTTAGTCTTGCTGCTGTACCAATTGCTTTAATCATTGTTCCGCCTGCACCGATTAAGATACCCTTTTGAGAATCTTTCTGTACATAGATAGTTGCAGATATCTCATCCTCTTCTTCCGATTCTTTATACTCATTTATTTCAATAACGATTGCATGAGGTAATTCTTCTTTTAATAAGTTGATGGCAGCTTCTCTAATTGTTTCTTTAGCAATAAAAGAAGATGACTTATCGGTAATATCATCTAAATCATAAAAAGGAACAGACTCGTATGAATATTTTTTAATTTCATTTATTAACGAATCAACTGATTGGGTTATTGAAATTGATGTTCCTAAGACAGCATCAAATTTCTTTTCTTTTAAAAATAAAGCTTTTTCTTCAATTATTTTTGGATCTGATATTTTATCAATCTTAGTAATGACAGCCAACTTATTTTTTTGATTAACAATTTTATCAATAACAAAATTATCACCTACTGATATTTCTTCATCTGCAGGTTGTAAAAATAGAACTAAGTCTATTTCTTTAAAACTTTTGTAAGACTTGTCATTTAGAACCTCTCCAAATTGTGATTCAGCTTTATGAATTCCTGGTGTATCAGTAAAGACAAATTGATAATCACCATCATTATAAATTCCAAGTATTTGGTCTCTTGTTGTTTGTGGCTTTGGTGATATTATTGATAAATCATAATCCAAGATGGCATTCATTAAGCTACTTTTTCCAACATTAGGTCTTCCTATAATGGCTATAAAACAAACCTTCATTAACTTTTACCCAAAAAAGATTTAGGCATAATAGGAAGTGGTACTAATTCACTTAATTTGAGAGTGGTTGTATCACCACTATTTGAGTACATACAAACGTCAGTTTCAATCAAGAGATGTTCAACCATAACTTGTCTACAACCTCCACAAGGAGCTAAAACAAAATCCGCATTTGGACTATAAATATGAATTTTGATAATCTTCTTAAGTTCAACCCCTTGCATCAGTGCAGAAGTTATTGCAACTCGCTCTGCACAAATGGATGACGGGAAAGCTATATTTTCAATATTAGCTCCATGATATAGCTCACCATTTTCATGTTCTAAAATTGCTGCAACTTTAAAGTTTGAATATGGAGAATATGATTTACTTGATATTTTCTCTAATTTTTTTAACATATATTATCTAACAACTCCTATTATTTTAATTATATTATTTACATGAGAATTAAATTCAATTTCCTCATCTTTATTTTTTTTGTGATCTAGTCCATTTAAATGAACAAGACCATGAGAAAACATATAACAAAATTCTCTCATTTCTGAGTGATTAAATTCCTCTGCCTGATCTAATATTTTTTCAAATGACATAACGATTTCTCCCAAAGGTTTATATTTATATTTAATAGATTCATAATCAATAAAGTTTCCAAATGGAAATGATAAGATATCTGTTGGTGCATTTATGCCTCTATAATCATTGTTAATAGTTTTTATGCCATCATTATCAGTTATTAAAAGATCAACATTTATTTTTTTATTAATATTGAATTCTTCACAAAAAATTTTCATAATTTTATTAAATTTTTTTTTATATTTGAAGTCATAATCATTGGTGACTTTAATATTTAATTTATGTCTCATTAGATGTATTATAAACAATAATTCAAAGTTATAATAACAACTTGTATAAATTTTCAAATCCAACATTAATATTTATTTTCAAAGTTGTATTAGGTTGCAAGATTGTTTGTAACTTATAATCATTGATTTTTATTGAAAATTTATTATTTGACATTGGAACAATTAAAAAATTATCGACTATATAAACTTTATTATTTAGAATAAAATTAAATGAATTATTTTTTCTTATAAAATAAATATCAGCTGAATCAACTATCAAGTGAATATCTTTTTCTTCATCAATATTTATAACTGCACTAAAGTTTTTCTCAATTTTTAGTTGAGATATAAATACTAGCATTAGTATACTGATAATAATGTAAATAATTACACCATTTGTAAATTTATTACTGACAGTTATTAAATTTTTCAAAATTTATAGTCCCTTCTTCAAACAAATATTTTCCACTATGTGAAATTTCAATAAATATTTTATTCTTGTGTTTTTCCTTGATCAACTTCTTGATTATCTCAAAATTATCTTCATCAATGTTTTCAAAAGATTCATCCAGTAAAATAAGATCATATTTATTTAATAGTAGTGGCATAAGTATGATTAATTGTTTCTGTCCTGATGAAAAATTGCTGCCATTATTAATAATATGATCTTCAATTTTTAAATCAAAATTATTGAATATTTTTTGTAATTTATATTTCTCAAAATACTTATGCATATTTTCTATTTTTGTTTTTTCATTATTTGTAAGGTATTGTAATATCGAAATATTTGGAAGATATGTTTTGTGTGATGAGTAAAAAATATTTCTCCTAATACTTTCTAATTCAAAATTTTCACAATCAATTTCATTTATAGAATATTTTCCATCTCCATTTAAATAAGTGGCAATCAATTTTAAAAAAGTTGATTTACCACATCCATTTTTCCCCTTAACTTGAATATTTTTTGTCACTACTAATTGATTGATATAGAATAAATTTTTCCCAAGTTCATACGAAAAAGATAGTCTATTAAAAGATAATTTTTTAATTTTCTCAATCCTTAAGCCGGTTTTAATTTTTTCTTCTTCAAAATTTAGAACAAAATTAAGTAAATCTATTTCATGTTTTATAATCGGAACATTTAATATTAAAGATAGAAAACTATCCAATGGGTTTATAAAAAACGAAAAAATTGAAATAAAGAGAATCATGTCTCCAATACTTATTGAAGACTTAAATATTTCCATTGATGAAATAAAAACAATTACAAAGGGAATAGATATTTTTATTAATTCCATAATTATTTTATGTAAATAATTCAATTTAAACATCTCATAATTTGATTTTAAGTTATCAGTTAATGCATTGTTGATATTCTTGTTCATAATATTTCTATAATTTTCTTGCTTAGCTTCAATTTGAGAATAAATCAAATCCATTGCTTTTGTAGATAAAGCTAAATCATTTTTAATAATGGATTTATTTTTAATATTGATATTTTTCCTAAATAAAAATGAAATCAAGATCATGATTATTGACATTAACGTAACAGTTAAAAATATATTTGGAGAAATAAATACTAAAAATGTTGTGGCTGCAATGAAAGTGGCTATTTCCGTAGATAATGTGAAAAGATAATTCGCCTTAAAAGAGGATATGCTTTGGATTGTCGATATTCTCCTTAAATGATCACTTTTGGTTATTTTATTTAGCTTTAGAATATTGCAAAAATATAATTTATCAAAATACATATTCAAATATTTATAGTTAATTCTATTCTCTATTTTTCTAATAATTATTGATTTAATGGCAACGGTTATCACTCTAGTAAAACCAATAAAAAGGAATGCAATCGTTATATAAACTAAACCATTATTCATCGCATTGGGAATAATTTTATCTAATATAATTTTCATGTAAAATGTCGATAAGAAAGAAAGTATTATTGAAATTATAGATATAGTTATTGTCAAAATATTAGTTTTAAAATTCATAAAGAATCACTCTTCTTTAATTATTTTATCTTCTGATTGATATGTTGTCTTGGTGACAATTACAATAACATTTTGAAAAAGTTTTTCAAATGAGGTTAGAGAGCAATTTTGTTTTCCTAAAAGTGGATCATAATAATATATATTTTTATGCTTAATTTTTGTAATAATTATGTAATGAAAAATTCCATTTTTATTTATTAGGGAGATGATAGGTTCTTTGATTTCTAAATTTTTTAATGACTCAAATTCTCCCTCAAAGCTTTCAAGTAACAAACCATATTTATTCCCTAATTCACCTATTTCTAAAAGATTTAAACCTGCGATGCCATAACTTACTTTCTCTTTAAGTTTATTAATTGGTATTCAATTATCATAATAATATTTATGTAGTGATTGAATTATGACAATTCCACAGTCAATTGCATCTTCTTGTAATTTCATTTCCATAATCATTTATGTTTTTTAATTCAAATAATATTGATTTAAAAATTATTTTGATAAATTTCATTGGTTTTTGATATAAAAAAACCAACAGTTACTGCTGGTTTTGGTCATTTGTTATTAAATGATTTGGAGCGAGTGAAGGGAGTCGAACCCTCGTAGTCAGCTTGGAAGGCTGAAGTTCTGCCATTAAACTACACTCGCATATTTAATATAAATTATTATATATTAAAATTTATATTTTTTCAAAATATTTTCAACTTGTTCTTGATTGTCAGCCATTACAACTTCTTCAACCATTTCTTTTGCCTTTTTTGAATCAATTCTACTAATGAATTCTCTTGCTTCTAAAATAGATGAAGCTGACATTGAAAATTCATCAAGTCCCATTCCTACAAGAAGAGGAATAGCTGTCATATCTCCGGCCATTTCTCCACACATTCCAACTCATTTACCTGCTTTATGAGCACCTTCTATTGTCATCTTTATTAATTTAATAATTGAAGGATTAAGTGGTTGATATAGATAAGAAACGTTCTCATTCATTCTATCTGAAGCCATTGAATATTGCATTAGGTCATTTGTTCCAATTGAAACAAAATCCGCATATTTACAAAATACTTCTGTATGAACAGCTGCTGAAGGTATTTCAACCATCATTCCCACTTCTATTTCTTTCGAAATTTTAGGATTTTCTTTTAAGACATCTTTGTAAACTTTGTCATAAATCTCTCTAGCTTTTCTAAATTCATCAACTGTTGCAATCATCGGAAACATAATTCCTAATTTTCCAAATTCTGATGCCCTAATAATTGCTCTCAATTGTGTGATAAATATATCTTGTTTATCAAGACATAATCTAATCGCTCTGTATCCTAGAAAAGGATTCATTTCAGGTGGAAAAGTAAAATATTTTAGAGTTTTATCTCCACCTATATCAAGAGTTCTAATGATTACTTTTTTACCTTTCATTTTTTTAATTGCTAGTGAATAAGATTCATATTGCTCTTCCTCAGTTGGTCAATCTTCACTATCCATATACAAAAATTCACTTCTAAATAGTCCAACAGCATCTCCACCATTTTCTAAAACACCATTTACATCATTTGGTGAACCTATATTACCTGCTATTTCAACATGCTTTCCATCTTTAGTAACAGACTTAAGGTTTTTAAATGCTTGTAATCTTTCTTTCTCTGCAATAATATTTTTTTGCATTAATGAAAGCTCTTTTAATAATTCAGGAGTAGGGTTGATAAATACTTCACCAGTTCCACCATTGATGGCAACAATGTCTCCATCTTTTACGTCTTCTGTAATCGTCTTAAGTCCTAAAACTGCTGGAATTTCTAAACTTCTGGCCATAATTGCTGAATGTGAAGTTTTACCACCAATATCTGTTGCAAATCCTTTAACAAACTTTTTGTTTAATTGCGATGTTTCAGAAGGTGTCAAATCAAAAGCAACAATTATTACTTCTTCGTTAATACTTGTCAAATCTTGTGTTTTAATACCAAGGATATTATAAATGACTCTTCTAGCAACATCTTTTAAATCCGCCGCTCTTTCCTTCATATAAATATCTTCCATATTTTCAAACATAGAAATATAATTTTTCGAAATTGAATCCAATGCAAATGCAGCGTTGCATTTTTCTGTTGTAATTAATGCTATTACTTCTTCTTTAATTGATGGATCAGAAGCAACTTGGATGTGTGCATCAAAAACTGAAGCTTCTTCAGGGCCAAGATTTTTTAAAGCAATTGCCTTAACTTTTTCAATTTCTTCAATAGATTTTTTGATTGAAGAATTTAATAGCACTATTTCTTTTTCAGGTTCTGACTTCTGTTTTACAATATCTAGTTCAATATGTTTTAACTCAAAAACCTTTGCAATCGCTATTCCTTGTGATGCACTAATTCCCATTAATTTTTTCATTTTCTCTCCTCTATAATTTAAATGTAAATTCACAACTATATTTTTATAAATTACTTGTAAAATATAAAAAACAACCTTTTTAGATTAGGTTATTTTTTTTCATTTCATCTTGAATTGCTTGAATTGCTTCTTTTTCATCATCTCCAGTAGCTTCAATAACAATTTCTTGTCCGCCCTTAACTCCGATTGCCATTATATTCATAATTGACTTTAAGTTTCCTGATTTTCCTCCTGAAATTATTTTAATATCCGATTTAAATTTAGATGCGACCGAAACTGTGATTGATGCAGGTCTTGCATGCAAACCAACTGGGTCTATAATTTTTGCTGTAAATGATGTCATATTTTTTCCTTTTAGTTTTTTATTTATTTTTAAACAAATAAATTCTTTTTAACAAAATAATTATATCAAACTTTAAAAATTGAGTGCTATAATATTTTTTAGATCAAATTATGTGTGTAAACATCTATATTAATCAAAAGAAAAGTAAGGTTAAAAAAAGAATTTAAAGAAAATGTTTCCTTTATATTCTCTTCTTATATTAGCATTGATTTTTCCCACATTCCTAAATGTCATTTTGTATTGACTTCAAAAATGATAACGATGAAATATTGAGTATTAGTCCCATTATTAATATTGAACAATTTTAAGATTTATCAACTCTTTCAGACAAGATTAATGCAGTTACTTCAATACGAATCAATCAAAACAAAATTAAAAAATTATAATTATTTTTCTTAGTCATCAATTTTATTTTATTGAGATTTGAAGATAATTTGGAGAATCAAATTTCATAAAACAACCTCAATAGAAGTAGGGATTCATTAGATCATTTGAAGAATCTAATAAATTTACCTGATTCTGCAAATAATAGTTATTTTAGGTGCGACAATATTTTCAATTTTGATAACTTTAAAAACAGTAAATGAATTTTAGAAAAATCTGAAAATAATTAAGAAGAAATTGTTTTGTATATATTGAACAAGAAACAAATGGGTTTATCAGAAGAATTTACAATGCATCAAAGATAAAGCTTTACTGCTACCGATAAATTCTAAAATTAGAATTTATAATCCAGCTTATTATAATTATTTGTTTGATTTTCCACTATTCTTTTGTCTCTATATAATAATTGAGTAAATCCTCTTGAAAAAATATCTTATTTTAAGATATAATATCATTATTAAAAAAATATTAATAATTAAAATGCTAGGAGAAATATGGCTGCAACTGGAATTACAATGAGATGTGATGAGTGTAAAATGGAAAATTATATTACTAAAAGGAACAAAAAGAACCAAGTTGAAAAATTAGAAGTTAAAAAACACTGCCATAAATGTAATACACATACTACTCACAAGGAGAAAAAATAATCATGAATAGAACCACTTTAGACCAATTTTTGTCTCAATTTCAATTAGATGCAATTATTTCTAATTCATATCAAACTAAGTTGTGATTTTCTGAAATAATGGCAACTGATGGATATATTATTTTTGAAAAAAGTAGAGCAATATTGTTTGTTGATGGAAGATATATAGAATATGCTCGTAAAAATGCGAAAAATGTTGAAGTTATGTTATTAGTAAATGATTCATTTGACGCTTTTGTCAAATCAAGAAATTACCAAAAAATAGCCGTTGAAAGTGATTACATTGAATTAACACACTATAATAAACTTAAAAATTTATTACCAAATACTTCCTTTATTAATATAAAAGGGAAAGAGTTAAGAATTATTAAAGATGCTAAAGAAGTTTCAAAAATTCAAAAAGCTGTTAATATTTCATTAGAAGCCTATGATAAGTTACAAATATTTATTACGGAAGGTGTCTCAGAATTAGAGCTTGATCATAAGTTAAATTATTTAATGAAGAGACTAGGTGCTGATAAAGAATCTTTTAGTTCAATAGTAGCATTTGGATCAAATGCTGCAATGCCACATCATCACCCAACCACAAAAACATTAAGAGATGGTGAAATAGTTAAAATAGATTTTGGTGCTTATTTTGAGGGATTTGCAGCTGACATTACAAGAACAACAATTTATAAAAAAAATGAATCATCATATGTAGATCCAAAGTTAATAGAAATTTTAAAAGTTGTTGAAGAAGCAGCTAGAAGAGGTCGTGAAGCAGTAAGACCAGGAGTATCTTCAAAATCGATTGATGATGTTTGTAGAAATTACATAACTGAAATGGGTTATGGAAACTTTTTTGTACATAGTACAGGTCATGGAGTTGGTATTGATGTTCATGAATTGCCAAACATTTCTGCTAAACTTCCAATGACATTGGAAACCGGAATGGTTATAACTGTTGAACCAGGCATTTATATTGAGAATTTAGGTGGAGCAAGAATTGAAGATGTTGTACTAGTTACAGATACTGGAAATTTAGTTCTTTCTAGAAAGTAAAGAGGATATTTTAATGGTTAGTGTTAATGATTTTAAACCAGGAATAACTTTCCAAATGGATGGAAATTTATATATTGTTCTTGAAGCTTCTCATTCCAAACAAGGAAGAGGGCAAGCAAATGTTAAAGCGAAAGTTAAAGATTTAAGAAGTAATTCTACAGTTATTAAGTCTTTTACAGGCGGAGACAAAGTCAAGAAAGCTCATATTGAAAGAATAACAATGAATTTTCTTTATAATGATGGAATTAATTGTATTTTGATGGACAATGAAACATTCGAACAGATTGAATTAGATTCTTCAAAATTACA
>JAGUQV010000141.1 GCA_030154525.1 Mycoplasmataceae bacterium
GCTTTTTCTGAAAATAAAATTAATAACATTGTTATGGGTATTGGACTAAAAAGAATTGACGTGTTCGCATTTGAGAATAATTTACTAGATTATAATACATTCCCTAACTTTTCTAATGTTCCAATTGCAAATAATTTATTTTTAGGAAATAATGTATTCTTTCAAAATTACATCAATGGAGATGATGCCCAACTACAACTTCTAGTTGAGAATAAAAAAATTCCTGGTGTTCTTGGGAGGCCAGGTGGTGTAAAATCAATTCTTGGTAAGCAACACCCGCCAAACAGTTAATATCACTTTATAAAATAATGCCTAAAATAATAAGGCATTATTTTTTTATGATTTTAATTAATTAAATGAATAGTATTAAATATAATATATTATTATTAATACAAGGGAGAAAATGATGAAAGTTGATTTACACTTGCATTCTTATGCTTCTTCACAAAATGGCGATGCCATTAAATGAGAATCAGTTCATGATACTGTTTCTAGAATATATAAAGCTGGTGTTCGATTAGCTGCTTTTTCTGATCATAATGTTTTTGATGTTGATTTATATTTAGAAGCTTCTAAGTTAGGAAAAACAGGCAATCTCATTTTCTTACCTGCAATTGAAGTTAATGTTGTTCGAAAAAAAGATGAAATAGCTAACTTAATATATGTTTTTCCAGAATACCTTTCAAAGGATGAACTACTTAAGATTAGGTCTATTGCTCAAAAATCAATTCCTAAGTCAGGTATCACTATTGATAAAGCAAATAATATCTTTGAAGACTTTGACGTTCTCAGAATTCCGCATATTGGTAAGGGAGATCACTTCAAATCTGAGGACTTATCAGATTTAATATTTGATGCTTTTGAAGTAACTAATATGACACATCGCAATTATTTAAAAGTTCTTAAAGATGGTATAAATCTTCAACTGTTGCTTTTTCTGACACTCACATTTGAGATAAGTACCCTCAGCAAAAAACATTATTTACTGAAATAGAATTAAATCCGATTGGTTTTGATTCTTTAAAGGTAAAATTAAAAGAGTTCAAGAACTATACAAAAGGATTAATGAATGATTAAACAAATAATATTTCGTCGTACTACTTCATTAAGTGATGAATTA
>JAGUQV010000138.1 GCA_030154525.1 Mycoplasmataceae bacterium
TAGTTAAAAGATTGTTTTAGTAAATTATGAATGTATTTGAAAAATTTGCATTTAAAAGGTGTATATAATTTAAGTGAGAAGGTTTTCACTTCAATAACAAAACCTTCTTAAAAACATAAATTGAAACAAAATGAGGTTAAAATTTAATGAAAAAATTTAAAAAAATAATAGCTAGAGAACCTAGCAAATCAATTATCAATGGAATCACATCTAGTCCAGATTTGGGGAGTGTCAATTATCAACTTGCATCTCAACAACATAAAGATTATATAAACATTCTTAAGAATTTAGGGTTGGAAACTTACCTAATCCCAAAAGATGAAAAATTTCCAGATAGTGTCTTCGTGGAAGATGCTGCTTTACTAACTGCAAAATGTGCTGTTATTACCAATCCAGGTGCAATTGCTCGTAATGGTGAGAAAACAGAAATGGCTGCCCATGTTGCTCAATTCTATAAACCTAATAAAATGCATTACATTCAAGCACCAGGAACACTAGATGCTGGTGATGTAATGATGGTTAATGATACATTTTATGTTGGTTTAACTGAAAGAACTAATCAAGAAGGTATCAATCAATTAACAGAAATATTTAAACTATATGATTATCAGGTAATTGCTGTCCCTGTAAAAGAAGGATTACATTTGAAATCAAGTGTTTCTTATTTGGAATATAATAACTTATTAATCACTTCTGATTTGATTGACAACCCGATCTTTGATAATTTTAATAAAATTCCTGTCCCTGACGATGAAAAATATTGTGCCAATAGTATTTGAGTTAATGACACAATTATTGTTCCTAAAGGTTATCCAAAAACATTAGCATTAATAAAAAAACTAAATGAATATCAAATAATCATGGCAGATACATCTGAAATAGCTAAATTAGATGGTGGACTTTCATGTACATCACTACGTTTCTAAATAATTAATATTAATTAAACCTCTTCTAACAAAGAGGTTTTTTATTATTTATTTACTTATCTTTTTTAAGCGGACGATAACTAAATCGATGAATCCCCGGAAGTGGTCCATATTTATCAAGTGCTTCTCAATGAAATTTAGTTAGATATCCTTTATGTTTTTCAAAACCATAGTTCGGATATTGTTTTCCTAATTCTACCATCATATTATCACGATATACCTTAGCCATGATAGAAGCAGCTGCAATTGAAATTGATTGTTGATCACCTTTAGTAATTGATGAATTGGGAATAGCAATATCTAATTTCTCAAAATCAATTAAGCAATAATCAGGTTTTGTTTTAATTGCTTCAATACATTTAAGCATTCCTTCTTTGGAAGCATTCTTGGGATTGATTTGATCCACTACTTGTGGACTAATTACTTGAATGTTGTAATCAATTGCAACATTTATAATCTCTTGAGCAAGTTCTTGACGCTTCTTAGCAGATAAAAGTTTGGAATCATTTATTTCTTTGTTATCATAATCAACTGGTAAAATGACCAAAGCACAAACCAGCGGTCCACCAATACAACCACGACCAACTTCATCTAAACCACCAATCAATTGATAGTTTTGTTGATAAGCAATCTTTTCATATTTTTTCATTAATATATTATAGATTTAAAAAATATATTTTGATTTGAATAAATTAAGGGAGAATTTCTCCACAATTAATAAATCACATAAAATGGCATACTTAATATGTCCAATCGCAACTACATCTCTGTTCGCAACCCTGGTTTTGATATTTATTTCAAAAGAGAGCATATTCTTTTTCTGGATTTCAATCTTCCTGGATGTTTTTTTCTTTTTAATCATTACTTTCATAAGTATTGAATTTGTTAAACCCAAATTATTTGATTTTGAAAACAAAGAGATATTAATAAAAGGTATTGAAATGCCCTTAAAATTAAAATGAATGTTTTCCAAATAAGGCCACATTATATATATATATATATATTTAAGCTTTGTGTCATTAGTTAATATTATTAAAAATTTTATTATTATGCACTATATTGAAGAAGAGATAAATTTTAAAAAACAAGATCAATCATAAGTATGATAAAATTATTTTTATATGTTTCACAAAAAAATTAATCAAGATGATTTAAAACCCATCAAAATGGCCCTTAATAACTTTCTCCTTATTATTTTTCTACTTGCTGGAATTGGTCTACTATCTTATACTTTAGCAAATCCATTTGATTTTACAATCATTAATGAAGAAACATTTCATTTACAAGTTACTAGAGCTCTTTTGATTGTAACTGGGTTACTTGTTGTTTTGCTTTATGGAATTAATCTCTATTATGGAATATATTTTGTTAAATATCAAGAAAAAGAAAATGCTTTAATTGCGTTTACTTCAATTTTTTTAATTCCTGCAATTTATAGTTTTGTTTTGAATATATTAAAATTTAACAAAGCGGATTGAAAACCATTATTTGACAATTGATTTGGAAGTGATGAAACATTTGTTAATAATGATAAAAACCAAAAAAAGATTAAAAATGTAAGTTTAGTTTTTTCAATCATAATGATTCCGACTTTGTTTTTGAGTGTTTTCATGATAGATTATTCAAATATTGTTATTGATGCATTAACTTCAGAACCAGTATTAAAAGGAATTTTCTTTGCAAGTTGATCTAAATTTACGATTCAAAGTAATTTGTTACTTTTAATTTTCACATTCTTCTTTTATGTGAAAATGGATTCCAAAATTTTTAGAAATAATACTTTGCTAATTTGAATTATGGCATATATTAGTATTACATTTACAGCATATAATCTAATTTTATTGCCTGCTGAATTTAAATCATCGTCAAATCCATTTACCCCATATCAATGAATTGAAACAATTTTACAACATATGCTTTATCCAGTTTTATTTGTAATTTACGGATTCTATATTATGAGTGCTAAATTTTATAAAAATGCTTCATGCTTTGTTCAAACAACAGCAAATGGAATGATTTATCCAGTCATATATTTAACATTTTCAACAATTTCTCCATGATTAACTTCATATAGTACATATGGTGCATTCACATCAACAAATCCGCTTGTGAATGATGGCTCATCGTTTTCTTTGGTATATCTAATAGGATTTACTTCATTATTTTCTGTCTTTATTGCTCTATATTGATTTATCAATAAAAAAATATTAAAAGTGAAAAAATAATAATATTTCTTTATGTTTAATTAATGAATATTAAGGATTATTTTAATCTAGTTATTGTTTTGTTTGTGGCATCTAATTTTATAAGTGATCCTACAGCAATCGTCATTATTGGTAATGTATGTGCCAAATCAAATTCTGCTAAGATAGGAATATTCAAATCGTATATGAATTCTTTAATGAAATCATAATATTTAACCCCTTTAGATATTTCTTCAAAACCTTCACATTTACCAATTATCAAACCTTTTATTTTATGTAAAATCCCAGTGTTTCTCAAAGAGGCAATATTTTTTTCTACTAATGCCAATGAAAGATTATCACTTTGACATGTCTCTTCAAAGAACAGAATAGTTTCATTTTCCATTTTTGGAAAATATTCCGTACCTATCATTGGTAAGAAGGAACTCAAATTGCCACCTATTAATAATCCCTCAACAACACCTTCAGAAACTGTTGTTAATTCATTTGGTTTCATTAACTTATTTGGAACAGGGTTTTCATTAGTTCAAGGAATAAATTGTTCTGTATATTCGGAAGGAGATGATATTAATCCTATTTTATCATTAATACAATTTTCTATTAGAGCATTAATGTGAAAATCATTAATATATTTTTGATTATCAAATCCCACAATATATGAAGCTCCGTAATAAGTTATTTCATTTGTTTTGGCATATATTGCAATAGCTAAAACTGTTGTATCACTGTGACCAATAATCTTACATTTGCTTTTCTTAATATTTTCATAATCTAGATATTCCAAGATAGAGGAAGTGTTATTACCGCCAATAGATGATAATAGTACATTGACATTTTTATTTTTTATTAGCTCGTTAATTTCATCAGCCCTTTCTTGCGGAGTTCCACTTCTATAGTCATCACTACTAAATGATAAATTTCCATATACAATTTCAAAATTATTACTTATAAATAATTTTTCAGCTCGTTTTGCTTTTTCCACGAATATGGGAATTATCGGTGTCGATGAATTATAAATTCCTATGGTTATTTTTTTTGATTGTTGAATTAATTTATCTTCTTTTGACATATTATAAATCTCCTTATTCTAAATCTTAATTTAATAAATTATAATGCAGATTATGAACATATTAAATTAATTAAATATCTTCGAAATACAAAATAGTTAATAATTCTATTTTAATTAAAATTATAAACAAAGAATTTTATTGAGATAAATTATATTATTTTAGAAATTTTTGACAACATTAAAATTTACTGGTTTCATAATTAATGTTGTATTATCTCCATAGGAATATGAAAAAGCATTATTATCACCATAATATTCAATATTAAAATCGGTATATAATGGATAGGCTCCTGTAATATTTACTTTTTCAGTATTTTCACCATTTGAAGTTTCCTGATTTGCATATGATAAAGATGCTATATGTTCATGTTTTTGACAAAAACAGGACTCCCACTAGTTCCTCTATAAGTTTGTTTGTTTTGTTTTTGTAATAATGATAAAAAAGCGGTATTTAAACTATAAGTTCAACTATTATTCAAATGAATAACTGATTATATTTGTTGAATTGTAAACATAAAACTAATTCATTATTTTGCAGATAATCATACTTAATAAAGTAATAAAAAAACTAATTAAAGTTCTTTTTCTATTCTTAAAATTATTGCAATTTTCTTAATGCTTCGTGATCTATTTCTTTATTCATTGTTGGAGTGGCTAACATCAAATCAATTTTTGAATCAATATTGTCTAATCTTTTATCAATATTGTCTAATCTTTTATCAATACCGTCTAACCTCTTATCAATATCATCAAATCTCTTATCAATATCGTCAAATTTCTTATTAAAAAATTCTAATAATTCATTATTTGTAATTTTTTTAGATTTTTCCATATTATTTAATTTCCCTTCAAAAGTTCCAGAGATATCTCCATTTTTTAATTCTACTTGATTAATTACAATATCATGGTCTTTTCAGGCA
>JAGUQV010000082.1 GCA_030154525.1 Mycoplasmataceae bacterium
AAATCAATATCAACAATATTAGTGCAAATATTATCTAAAAAATCACTATCATGAGAAACAACTATAACAATTTTGTCATACTCAATTATAAAATTTTCTAATCACTTAATAGCTCTCATATCTAGGTGGTTTGTAGGTTCGTCCATAATCAAAATATCGGGATTGCCAAAAAGAGCTTTTGCTAAAATAGTTTTAACTTTTTCTCCAGATTTTAAATCTTTCATTTGCATTGAAAATTTTTCTTTCGGTATTCCTAAAGCGTCCAAAAGTATTTGTGCATCGTTTTCAGCACTCCAACCTCCCTTTGCTCCAAACTCCTCTTCTAATTCACTAGCTCTTGTGTAGTCAGCCTCTGTTGCATCAGGATTAATATAAATTGCATTCTTCTCCTCTTGTATTCTAAATAAGTCCATATTACCCATGACCACTAAGTCGGTCACATTCACATTATTATATTTATTATGATCTTGATCTAAACTTGAAATTCTTTGCCCTTTATCTACAAAAACCTCTCCACTTGATGCTTCTATTTCTTTTGACAATATTTTAAGGAATGTAGATTTTCCAGCACCATTAGCACCAATAATGCCATAAGTATTACCTTCACTAAATTTTAAATTAACATCATTAAATAGTTTTTTGTCAATAAATATTTTTGAAAGATTTCTTACTTCTATCATAATTTTGCTCCTTATTTATTTTCATATTTTAATTATTATATAATATATATAATTATTATAATATTAATAAAGTATATAAAGTTGGGGTAAGTAATGATTAGGAGAGATTTTAAAGGTGTAATTGACGTCATTACAGGTCCTATGTTCTCTGGAAAAACGGAAGAATTAATTAAGAGAGTCAGAATTTTAGAATACGCGGATATTAAAATGCTTATTGTCAAACCAAAGGTTGATAATCGTTTTAATGAAAATAAAATAATCTCTCGCTCAGGAGTGGAAAAACAAACCATAAGCGCAAAAGATGGAGAAGAAATAATGTCTTTTTGAAATAATTCTTATGATGCAATAATTATAGATGAAGTACAATTTTTTGGTTGAGACATAATACCGATGATTGAAAAACTTGCTTCTGAAGGGAAAAGAGTGATTGTGGCAGGTCTTGACACAGATTATAAAATGCAACCATTCGGAATAATGCCTCATTTATTAGCAATTGCCGATAATATCACCAAATTAATTGCAGTTTGCTTGATTTGTAAAAATGTAGCTTCTAAATCATTTAGAAAAACTAAGTCAGTTGCTATAACAGAGGTGGGTGATAAGGATGAGTACGAAGCAAGATGCCGTCGTTGCCATATTAAAGGAACAAAAAAATAAACTAAAAAGCACTGATTTCTTTTTGTATACTCATTGCTTGATTCCCCACAATAATTTGAATATAATTAGAAGTGACAAAAACTCCAGACACACCCTTAATTTTTTTTATCTCTTCAACATTAATTTTATCTCTTTCCAAAAAGTAAATTTTAACT
>JAGUQV010000113.1 GCA_030154525.1 Mycoplasmataceae bacterium
GCGTTATTGTAGGCGTTAGTGGAGGTATTGATTCTGCTTTAGTTGCCTCAATTGCTCAAAAAGCTTTTCCAAACAATTCACTAGGTGTGATTATGCCAATTTCAGATAGACCCACTGATGAAACAGACGGAATTGAATTATGTAATCAGATAAATTTAAGATATGAAAGAGTTTCATTATTAGAAGAATATAAAAATTTATCTGAAAAACTTAATTTATCTAATGATTTGACAAAAGCAAATTTACAAGCAAGATTAAGAATGAGTGTTCTTTATGCATTAGCTCAGGAAAATTCATATTTAGTTTTAGGGACGGATAATTATGCTGAATATTATTTAGGTTATTTCACAAAATATGGAGATGGAGGTTGCGATTTACTCCCAATTGTTCATCTTTTTAAATCTCAAGTTTTTGAAATGGCAAAGCAACTCAACCTACCAAAAGCAATTATAGAAAAAGCTCCTTCAGCAGGATTGTGATATAATCAAGAGGATGAAAAAGAATTGGGTTTCACATATAATGAATTTGAACTATTTATTAATCATAAAAAAGTTGACCAAAAAATTATTTCCAAAATAGAGAAACAACACCAATCAACAGAGCACAAAAGAAAATCAATTCCAAAACCTTTGAGGATGGATAAGTATTAAGAGAAGGAAATTAAAGTGAGCAATAAAGTATTATTAATTATTAGCAGTGTCTCAGAAAAAAACTCATTCACATGTAAAGCAACAGAAATTTTTATTGAAAATTACAAATTAATTAATCCACATGATCAAATTGAAATTTTGAATTTAAATAATAATAAAAAAATATTATCAGTATTAAATTCTCATAATTTTATTAATTTTTATGATGATGAATCAGATAAATTAATTGAACAACTAAAATCATCTAATAAAATAATTATTGCGGCAGGGATGATTAACTTTAGTGTTCCTACAACATTGAAAGCATATTTTGATAATGTTTTGCAAGTTAATAAAACATTCAAATATAAATATCAAGGTAATGGAGAAAGCATTGGTTTACTTGATTCAAAAACTAAGGTTCAGCTAATTTTAGCACAAGGAGCTATTAAAGGTTGGTATCCATTTGCTTCATTTGACAATTATTTAATAGGAGTATTAAAGTTCATGGGAATAACTAATGTGGATGTTTTATTATATGATGGAACAAAAACAAGTCAAAAATCAAAACTATCAATTGATGAAATAATTGATAAAAATAAACTTATAGAATTATCTAACAATTTCTAAATTGCTTTTAATTTGTTTCATTTTCTAATTTTTAAGAAATTAGTAGTTCCATTTAAAATTATAAAAATAATTGGTAAGAAATAGATGTAGAAGTAAACTTTGTAAAATACATCAGAGAAAAATCCTGGTATAAAAGAAATTGAGAAAATTACTATTCAAGCTAAGAATAATGATGCAGGAATTGCAATGATTGAAAAAATGCTCATAAATCTCATTTTCACTTTTGTATCATCAGTGAATAATTTTTCTTTTAATAGTGAAATAATTACAAAATCACCAACTAATAATAAGTATGAAAGTAGAAACACCACTATAGAAATGATGATCAAGAATTTTGTTTCAATAAAAACACTACCAATTAGTAATAATATCATTGAAAAAAAAGCAACGATAAGTAAGGCATACGTTCCTAAAAATAAATATTTTTTATTCTTAATAAAGAAGTTTTCCATTTTTTGATTTTTCATAATTAATTAACCTTTCTTTTAGTTGACGGAAACATTTTTGATTCCTTCGAAAAGTTTGAATTAATTGTTGCATCTTCTTTTTGATTTATCAATATGTCCTTAATGTCTTTTAGGCTAGGATCATCTGCATATAAGAACAAGTTTATTGTTGAATATCCAACATAAAGTTGAACGACTTTATTTTTAGATTCATCTGACATAAAGACACCATTTATTAAATATAGTTCATATGGTATTGTTGGATTGACAATTTTTAGTCATTCTGGATCACCAGAACCGGTGATTCCTTTTATTGCTCAATTTAAGGAATCTTTAATATGAGGAATTGCATTTCTTGGATGACCTTTAAAAATTATATTTACTTTCTTAGGATCTATTGCTGGATCTTTTGTTATTTCATTATATAAATTTACTAATTTTTGCGCTTCTTCTTTAATAATTTCTTCTGTTTGCAATAATCTACCTGAAAGAACATGATTTATGCTATTATCCATAAAGTTATAATCATCATTATTAAAATCTTTAACTTTAAGAATATTGTATAAATCATTTGCTAATTCAGGATCAAATGTTCTACAAAAAGCAATCAAATCAGCTTCCAATGAGTTATATGGATTAAAAAAATCTTTGTTTTCAATATTTAAATCTAAAACATTTGCACCATCTAAATTAATTTCATCAACCATTTGTTTTGACGGTAAGAAAAATTTTGTTTTTTCTTCAAGATTACCTTTGTTATTTGTAGTTATAAAATAAGTCAAATAGAGTATTAAATCTTCGATTCCATTAATATTTTCATAGATATCTTTATTTTCAATATTTAAAAATTTAGAACTTTTATATTTATTATCAATTATTTCATTTTTCGCTAGCAAAAAAGCATTATAAACAGAGTTGTTATAAAAATCAACAGATGCTGTTCCATCTCCAAACATATTGATAGAATTTAAATTATTTAAATTTTGAAAATTATTAATTAAATTATTTTTAATTTGCTCAAAGTCTCTAGTGCTATAAAAATCATTTTCAGTAAAATGCCTAATAACAGTAGTGATTGGTCTCATTAAAAATACATCATCAATATAAAGATCAATTTTTTTACCTTCATTTTTTAATTTATTTAATTCATTTTCTACTTGCTGTGTAAAGAAGTCCTGAGTCTTCACAGATTGAATACTATTAATTAAGTAAATTGAATCTAAATTAATAAATTTAAAGTTCGGGTACTTTTCCTTATTGTTATTAATAATTGATAAATCTACATTAACATTATTTCTTTTAATAAAAACAACTTCTTTCTTTGGGTTTGCTTCTAATATTTTTAATAAATGACTAGCTGGTCCTATTCTGTGAAAAATAGCATCTCAGTTAATATAATAAAATAACACAGAATCACTGTTTGCTTTTTGTTGAACATCTTCTTGCAATGCATTTTCAAATTCATAATCTTGATTAGTTGATCCAATTGAAGAAGATTTATTATCAATAATTGGTTGAATTGATTCTAATGTTAAAGAATTCAAAGTTAATTCAATTGAAAAAGCGGCTGTTGCAGCTATACCAACAATGGCACCTCCTATAAATAAAGAATTCGCTCACACTTTTTTCATAAAATCTCCTCTTTTTTGCAATCCTTCATATTTTATTCTATGAATCTTAGTAATATTACAATACATTTTAAATAATAAATATTAAAAGTTCTAAAATTTATTAAGTCTTAAAATTATAACAAAATATCTAAAATAATATCGAAATATTTTAAATTGATAAAATATAAAATATTAATTATATAATTCGCATATATATTATAAATTATAGTATTGTATTTTAAGACACATTTAAAGACATATTTAGGAGAAAAGATGAAAAATTATAAATGAATTGTAACTGATTTAGATGGAACATTGATTTTACATAAAGACGAAAAAATAAATGTTATTTTTGAAGATGTTGTTGAAGAGCTGAAAAGAGTGACAATAGATCGTAAATTTTCAATTGCAACAGGGAGACATTACAAAGATGTTTTGGATGTTATTGAAAAATTTGGGATTTATATTCCAAAAGATTCATATGTAGTAGGTGCTAATGGATGCCAAATTTATTCGATCGATCAAAAACAATTAATTTTGAATAGAATTCTTGAAGATAAAATTGTTAAGGAAGAACTACCTAAGTTAATTTCATTTTTGAACAAAACACTTCCGAATGGTACTTTGTTATTTGCTTATGGCGAAAAAGAAAAAATTTATTTTTTAAACAATGAATCTAATCAATTTGAGAAAATGTACCAAAATATCTTGAATCATGAAGATAATAATGGAAGTTTTGACTTTTCAAGAGTTGATGATGTAACAAAATTAACAAACATAACAAAATTCTGTATTGATTTTCTGAATGATATCGAAGATCCAATTGCTCTAATTGAAGCCATGAGAAAAATTAGTGATAAAGTTGATTATGTTAATACTGGATCAAAATTTGTTGAAATAATAATTAAAGACATAAGTAAGGCAACAGCTCTATCATACATAAATGAAAATTTCTATAAAATAAGTACTGATGAAATTATTGTGTTTGGTGATTCAGGGAATGATGTTGAAATGATGGATTATGCAGGAACAGCTGTTACTCGAGATGATGCAAGGGAAGAAATTAAACAACATGCAGATTTAGTATTTGAAGGTGGAGCATCAAAATTTGTAAAAAATGCTCTAGTTAAATTAATAAAATAAAAAAATATGTTATATAATTATTAAATCATAAGTAGAAAGTTGTCCAATTTATTTTAGACATTTTATGAATTTAATTTACATTATTTTAATAGTTATATTAGTAGTTCTTACTATTCCAGTTTTATTTGGATTACTTCTTCCGGTTTTTAAACCTCGTTTGTCTCAAAATGGTTCTATTTATCTTTACGCTTTTTCATCAGGATTTTTCTTTATATTAGGAGTTTTTGGTTTTTTATCAGAAGCAAAGGAAGATTTGATTGGTTGATTTGAGTTAAATAATACCCCTATTGTAAATCAATGACTTATTTCAATTAGTATTTTAGGCTTAGTGTCTGCTTTTGTTTTGACATCATCATTATTTATAAAATATTTATTAGTGAAAAAAATTGGCAATAAGGATGCTAAAGATCACGGAGTTCATGAAGGTCATGACCAACACCAAGTACATAATCATGATCAGTTAATATATAATCCAAATGATGTTGATCCAAAAGCTAAACTGTTTAGCATTCTATTAATTTTAGCTCATAAAATACCAGGTGGTTTAATTTTAGGTTTTTTAATTTTCAGCATTTCTGAAAAGCAAGATATTGATTTATTACAAATAATGTTTTTAGTTACTTTTATTTTACATATGATTCCTGAAGCACTAATTATTTTTTATAGACAAATAGAAGTAGGGATCGATAAATGGAAGGCCACTTTAAATTCTTTTCTTGCTACCATGATATTGATTCCTTTTATTTTTATCGGTGCTTACTCTTCAAGTGCCATCCATAGTAATGCAAACTTTGAAATAATTTTTGCAATAGCTAAAGTTTGTGTAGGTTCATTTTTCATATATACTGCTTTAATTGAATTTATACCTGAATTTCTTCATCAAAATATAAATGCTAAAACATGATATTTTTCAATGATTTTTTTGATTATAGGAATTGTATCTTGTTTATCAATTTTCTCAGTTCACGCACACTAGCACACTAATTAGTTTTCATTAATTGATAACATAATTGATTCTATTGGTGCACCACCATTTACTAGTTTGTAAAGTAAATAACCATTTTCAATAATTGATCCTTTGCATCAATGGATTTTTTCGTTAATTACATTTATTTCTTTTGAAATATTTGAAGAGGTTCCAAAATCTGAAATCATGAAAAAATATTCCACTTTTTCATGTAGGTTAATGACATTAACAATATCTTGATTTATAGATTTGAAATCACTAACATCTACTCCATAAGTAAATAACTTGATGTTGTTGAAATTGATTGGCGAAAGAGATTGAAAATAATCTTTAATATTATTCGAAAACTCAATTTTATTAGTAATAATAATTAAACCGTACATAATAATTCCTCAATATTCCAAGTTAATGCTTTAGATTAACTTTATTTTTTAAAATTATAATATAAATAATGATAAAATTTAAATATTAAATTAAGTAGTTGGAGGTTATTTTGAAAAAAAGATTATTATTAATTACTACTCCAATAACTTTACTGTTGCCAGCAACATTAATATCTTGTGGCTCAACTAGTGATGCAGATAGAATAAATAATGCTAAGAAAAAAGTAGCAAATGTTGTTGCAGGCAAAATAAGACCAACACTTTCTAATCCTGTTAACAAAGAAATATTATTAATTAATTATTTAAATCCTTCAGAATATGATTTACCTAAAACTGTTACAACTGGAATTAAAATAACACTAGAAAATATTGAAATACCGCTAGTGAATGCAAATGATTTAATTATTTGATTTAAAGTAGAATCAACAGAAACTTTAGACATTGCTCCAGAGATTTCAGATTATTATTCTGTTAACTTTAGTGAAATAGATGGAGTTGAAGGAAAAATAATAATTCCTCCTTCAAGTAATGAAGATATTGAAATACTAAAAACCAGATTTGAAACTTTAGTTAATTCAAATATTAATAATTTTAGAAAACTTGTTAGTGATGCTATATATGGAAAGGGTAATTTTGATGGTCAGTCAAAAATTAATGTTTCCGAATTAATTAATTCAAGTCAAGATTTGATGGATCGATTAACTACCGATAATATCAATAGATACATTTTTTCGGGTAAACAAAAAAATATCTACCTTGAATTTAATGAAGTAATTGTCAATGATGAAGAAAGCAGTCAAATTAATTTCATGTTTACTTTAGGAAATGATGCTAATAAATTAACTACTTCAATTACTTTGGAAATAGAGGTAGTTAATTAATGAAATTAAAGTTTTTAATTCCCTCAGCAGTTGTTATTTCAGCACTACCAGTCATAACATTAGTTTCTTGTTCAAAACCAATGACAGAAGAAGAAGAAAATAAACAATGAATTTTAGTTAATAATGCCGCAGATGAACAATATAGTCCAAAAATTGAATTGACTAAAAATATAAGTATTGGTAGTATTGATAAGAATATCCTTAAATTTAAGAATAATGATAGTAATCTTTTTTTTGAGGTTTTAAATGTTGAAATTCCCTTAATTAATTCAAAGGATACAAATATAAATCTTAAAGTTTCTTCAAAACGTGACAAAACAATATTTAGAGAATACTTTGTTAGAGTTAGTGATGTTATAACAACCCCGAATTTCATTTTGGAAATGACTTCGCAAGCATTCGAAAATGCAATTAAGTCAAAGTACTTAGTTGATGATTCCTTTTCTTTAGACACTCAAGCAATAATAGAAGAAAAAGTAAAACAAGGAAATTTTGATATAAGCTTAGAAGAAAATGTTTCAAAAGAAGCTGGTGTTCTTGACATAAAATCAATTTTTGATATCCCTTTATCTAAATTATCTTTCATAGAGAATGTTCAAAAGAGTGTTGCTCCAGCAATTTTGAATCAATTAAATGAAAAATCATATCAATCAAATTTAGGTATTAAAATTTTAGATATTTCTAAATTTGCAGATAATGGTGAAACCAAAGGTAAAATAAAATTCGAAATTTCAATTTCTTCAGATGGAATGTCAAGTGTGTTCATCCCGCTGGAAGTTCAAGTAAAGACATTTTCAATTAAATACGAAATGATTTATAGAGATATGTGACAGCAATTTACATATTATGATATTGCTCCAACATTATTGGATGAAGGGCTTGAATCAATACCAGCTTCGAAATTATACGAAAATTATTTAACTATTCAAATTCCTGAAAACTTAAATTATAAGGATTTCCAAATAGGTATTCAAAATACTCTTCCACCTGAAAGCGCAACCAGTTTAGTAAATATTGTGATTGCATCAAAAGATTATTCAGATACTATATTTCGTGTATATAATTTACCTATTAATAAGATTAAAGGCTTTGAAAAAATAAAGTTTCCAAATCCAGAATTAATTAATGAGAGAAGGGGTTAAAATAATGAATTTAAAAAAATATTCTTTTTTCATATTATCAGTTTCAACTCCAATTATATCAAGTATTGCCCTATCATCTTGTTCATCATCTGTTGATCAAAAATTTATAAATAACTTTTACTCCAAAATTGTCAATACAGAAAGAGAATGAACTGGAAATAGTAATGTGTATGCTTCATCTGTTTATGATTTAGCTACTTTTAGATCAACTTTCATGGATCAATTACCGACAGATGCAGAATTATTAGCTAAAGGATTTAAGATGACTTTGGAAAATATTTCTCCAATTGATGGAATCGGTAAATCAAATTATAGAGTTTATTTGAAGAATGCAAAAAATGATACAACTTATCTTCCAACACCCACAAAAATTGATGATGATTTAGAAGAAAGAATTGTTGATTTTACAATTTCAGGATTTCTACAAGAAATAAAATTAGTTAAAGATAATTTTGAAATTGAGTATAACAAGTTGCAATCATCATATCAATTAAATGATAAAGGTAAAGCATTTTTTAAAGAACACAATGTTGAAACAAACATTTCATACACTGATTCATTAGATGATAATTCACTTTCAAATTTATTTGATTGACCCATCAACGTAACTTATAAACTTTCCGGATTCAAACCTGAATTTGCCAATGATGAAAGCAAGACAATTAGTTTTTGAGTATTTTTAAAAGATGATACTCCCGAACAAAGAACAAAAGGACCTGGGAAAGTTGTTACATTAACTTTGGAATAAAAATATATTTGATATATAATATTTTAATATAATAATATTTAATAATTTACGAAGAGGTATTAATGAATGCAAAAATCAAACTACTAAAGATGATGTCTATTACCACATTGGTTTTGCCAGCAACTTTAATTTCATGTAATAGTAGTGTACAAACTACAATATCAGAAATCAGAATAGATCGCGAATTGTTATTAAAAAATTTTTTAAATCCAGGAGTTGAAACTAGTAATTCATATAACACTGATTTAATAAAAAAATTTATTGAAGAATTTAATGCTAGCCCAAGTCAATATATTGTCCCTGCAAATAATCTTGAAACTCGTACAATTAACGGTAAAACTATTACTCCGTTTATTTATGCTAATAATGATCATTTTTCTCTAACTAAAAAAGTTGAAGGTGTTGAACCTAAAATTGAATTTTCAGCATCAATCCCAATGGACAATATCGAACAAGTTGTTTCAACAATGACTTCTGTTAAATTTTCTTTCAAACTAAAGTCTGAATATAAACCTAAAGTTATAATAGATAAAACAGAAACAAATAATAATATTTTTTCAATTCAGGTAAGAACGGCAATCCCTGTCAAGGATAGCGTGGATTATAAGAATGAAATATCATGAATAAGATCATTTCTATTCACTGATATTAATGGTGAAATTTCGAAATCATTGAATATCCAATTCTTGAGCATCAAAATTAAAAATGAAACATACGCAAAAACTCCTGCAGTTATTTCTAGTGAAATAATAAATAGGGAAGCATTTGAAAAAATATTCGAACTCATCGTACCTTTTCCTAGTGGTTCATCAAAATGAAATTATGAAGTGAATGCTACAGTAGTTGAATCTTCTCAAACATCTATTAATTTAAATTTTTCAATCTCTAATCCTTTATTCCCAGATTTAACTCCTCAAGAAATTAATGGAAGCTTTACAATTGAGGGATTTGCCAGCAAATAAATTATGACTACAGTTATCATTCTTTCAGATACGCATACTAGAAACGATATTACGACTAAGATATTAAAATCTAATTCTTATGATATTGCAATTCATGCTGGGGATTATGAGTGTGATTTAAATTATATGATGAAAAATTTTGATTATTTTGTCAAGGGCAACAATGATTTTGATTCCCAAGTATCTGAGCAATATTTTGAAATAGAAGGATTAAAATTTTATTTGCAACACGGTCATCTACTTGGGACATATAGCGACTTAGATAACGATGAGTACATGGAAAAAATAGCTGATAATTTAAATGTTGATGTTATTATTCATGGTCATACTCACGTTACAAAAATTACTCATCTTGAAAATAATAAATATATTATTAACCCTGGTTCAACTTGATTACCAAGAGGTAGTTCAAAACCGTCTTACTTAATATTGTCTATTAATAATGGTAAAATAGTATTTGAAACAAAATTAGTAATGGATTTATAGAAAGAGAGAAAATATGTTAGATTTTTTAGGTAAGAGACTTCAAAAAAGTTTGGGTGAAGCAAATAAAAAAACAACCTTGAAAGAAGAAGATATTTTAAAAATAACTCGAGATATTAAAATGTCGCTTTTGGAAGCTGATGTAAATTTAAAGGTTGTCAAAGATTTTATTAATAATATTAAAGAAAAGATAGTTGGTCAAGATTTAATGTCTAAATTAAATCCTGGACAACAAATGGTTAAGATAGTCAAAGAAGAATTAATTATTACATTAGGAAATAAAGTCAAGGAAATAAAAATTAATACCAAGCCTTACATTATTATGATGACAGGCCTACAAGGGGGCGGAAAGACAACCACAACTGCAAAGTTAGCAAATTATTTTAGAACAAAGAAACAAGCTGATAAAATTTTATTAGTTGCTGCCGATATTTATCGTCCTGCAGCTGTTGAACAATTAGTAACATTAGCAAAGTCAATTAATATCGATTATTTTGAAATGGGCACTAAAAATCCTGTTGAAGAAATAATAAATAAAGCTCTTGAGAAAGCTAAGGAAGAGAAATATGATTTAGTAATAATTGATACTGCTGGTCGTTTATCAATTGATGAAAAATTAATGGATGAATTAGTAGTTGTTAAAAACATTGCAAAACCAAATCAAATTTTATTTGTAGCAGATGCTTTAAGTGGTCAAGATATTATTAACGTCGCGACAACATTCCATGAATATTTAAATTTAACTGGCTCAATCATAACCAAACTTGACTCAGATGCTCGTGGTGGTGCTGCATTAAGTATTAGATATTTACTAAAAATTCCAATTTCATTTATTGGAACGGGAGAAAAAATTTCGAACCTTGATTTATTTCACCCTGATAGAATGGCGGAAAGAATTTTAGGAATGGGTGA
>JAGUQV010000042.1 GCA_030154525.1 Mycoplasmataceae bacterium
AATGTGATTAGAAATTAATTCCTTGGTTTCTTTTGATCAATTATATTCCAATTGTTCATTTAGATGGTTGATAAGAGTATCACAAGTATTGATTGAACCACTTATATTTTCTAAAGTTATTATTACTGAGTGCGACATTATTTTCCTTCCTTTTTCAATGATTCGTTATCTTTTTTCTCAATTTCTTTCAATTCTAATTGCCTAATAGATGAATTTAATTTTTGTTCCAATGTTATAAAAACGAATGTGATATTTGAATTAATACCTTTTCAATTATTTAATTCTATTTTGAATGTCTCTAATTCATTCATTACATTATAATTAAGAGATTTATATTTAGTATAAAAACTATTGATTTCATCTTCTAAATGAGAGTCTTTTAAATTATGTGTTTCTCCATCATATGATAGCTTATATATATTTATAATTTCTTTGTGCAATATTTTAGCTATATTAGATGTTTTTAGTTGATCAATGTATTGTCTTTTATCGGAATCATTTTTTAAAACATCTAAAAATAATTCATTGTCTTCAAGTAATAAGTTTGACAAATCATTTAATGACTTTTCTTTAAGTTTTGGGAGACAATCTTTTATTTCTTTTTTAACAAATAAAAGATTTTGCTTAAATAATGTGTTGTCAGCAAATAATATATTGATGATTGCTTCTTTGACTTCATTGTTTACTTTTTCATAAATCGTTAATAATAAGTTTTTGTTTTGATCATTTAATAAATAAAGAATTATTTCATCATAACTATCAACTTCTAATTTACATAATTTTTTATAAAAAAGTGGAGAAGCATTAGTCACATTATTAAAAAGTAATTCTTGATTTTTATTGAATAATTGAATAATTACATTACCCAACACATAAAATATCTTACTATCTATTTGAAATATATGCATACTATCAATGTTTTTGTCTTCAATTGACAAAAGGTCTTGATTAGTTATTGGGGCCAATATCTTAGTTTCTAGAGTTTTTATAATCATATTTGGAAGATTTGTGTAAAATATATTTTTTGAAAACAGTTCAATTATTTCTTCTGATAATTTGTCTGTAGAATATAGTGAACCTTCATCATAATTAAATGTGATTTCTTCATCATTAAAATAAATGTTTTCATATAAAGGTACAGATTTTTCGCCTGATGATATTTTATGTTTTTTATATGCTTCATCATTGTCTTTAAGTAGATTTGCTTTTAAATCAAATGTTGTTTTATAATTTTGATTTATTTTTTTGTTTACTTCAACGAAAAAACTCAAATCTTGGTCGTCTTTTAGTTCTACGTGTTTAAAGTTTTCTTTTATCTGAACAAAACCTGTTTTTGTTATTAGATTACTGATGAATGTAGATTTTCTGAAAAATGGTTCATTTTTTATTCCTAAAAAATTATCAGCTTCTATATTTTCTTGTACATCTTTATTCAAGTCTAAGTTACCAATTAAAACATCAAAAAAACTATCATCATTAATATTTGAGGATTTTTCTTTTGAAATTATTGTTTCTGTGGATAGCAATTTTTTAAATGGTTCTTTGAACAAATCTATAAATGAATCATTCAAATTATATTTTTCTTTTATTACTTTTATTAAGTTGTCTGTTTTTGTGATTTCTCCCTTATTCTTACAAAATATTAAAATGACTATTAAGGATTCAAATTCACTCAAAGGAATTAGTTTGCTATATTCAAAACTTACATCATATTTACTATATGGTATTGGTAATTTTAATTCTATTTTCATTATTCACCACTCTCCCAAGCTTTAATAACCGAATCTAACTTTTTTGCATGCTCATAAATATTTTTAAAGAAATCTATTTTATCTAATTTACCACTAATGGTATTTTTATCCATATAATGATTTTCAAACGATCCAACAAGTATCATTTTAGATTTAGCTCTAGACAACGCTACATTAATTCTTTCTAAAACAGTATAAAATTTTAGATTTCTTGGGCGTGAAGATAATGTTATATTATCTAAACTATGTCATGATCTAACAAAATCAACAATTATTATATCTTTCTCTCTTCCCTGGAAGTTATCAACAGTATCAATTTTAAGTTTTAATGAATGAAATAAATCTTTTTCGTTTTGTTTTTCAATAATGTTTTTAATAACATCTTTTTGACTTTTTGTCATACAAATAATTCCGATTTTATTTGTTAGTTTTTCTATTGAATTATTCTTAATAAGACCATAAATAATTTCTATAATAATTTCAGCATTATATTCATTTATTTTTGATGAATAATTTATTTTATTTCTTGATAACAATTGTGTATTAGAGTCAAAACTAGAATATCTTCCATTTCTACTTTTGATTGATACTCCGCTATCTAATACTTTGTTTTTAAACGAATCATTTAAATATGATGTATCAATTAAACAAAAGTCATCATTCCCTTTTGCATACTTAGCGCCTATTACATAATGATTCGGTTCATTATAAAATGAAGGCATTCCAAGCTTTTCATCGTGATCATAAAAATGGTTAACACAATTCATAATATTTTCAGTAAATCTATGTTGAATTTTCAAGTTATGATAAGGCCTATTCTTTGTTTCAATAAATTTGTTGTTTTTAACAGATTCAATTTCACACTTGAAAAATGATGTTACATGCAAATCTTCAATAAAGCTATGTAACCCCCTTGAATCAATTATATTTTTACTTTCTTTAACATTATCAAAATTACTATTCTCAAAAAAGTCTTCACACTCATTTTCATCAAATCCTGTTATCGGTGGCAGTTGCTTATAATCTCCAGCAAAAATAACTCTTTTAGAAAGTATAACTCTTCCTAGAATTTCAGGAGTGGTTGATTTAGATATTTCATCAATTATTACAAGGTCAATTGGATACTCTGAAAAAAGATTAATGTTTTTTCCTAAAATTTCAAATGATGTTTTGGATGTGGTTGAAATACCAATAATATTTATTAACTTATTTTTTGTAATATATTTAAGAAAATTAGTTTCGTTTAAAGTTATTTTTTTGTTTTCGATATTTTTCTTGAATGATGCCATTTTTTGTTCGAAAATATTATTTGTTTTTTTCTCATAAATTTCTTCTAATTCACTAAAATCAAAAATAATTTTACTGAATTTTTCTGTCATTAATGATCACGATTTTAATTGCTCTTCTTCCTCATTATATTTAGATTTCAACATGTTTTTCATGTAAAAATCAAGTTGTTCAATTAAACCTTGATCATTTAGATTATCTAAGCTTAATCAGCTAACACATTTATTTAAAAGATATTGAAACCTTGGTGAATTAATACTATTTATATTACCGTTTTTTTCAAACTCTTTTTTAAACAAATTTAATTCTAAATCAGTTGGAAAAGAAGGACATTTTTTTCCATATTTTTGAATATATTCTTCATATATTTCACTTGAATTATCATCATTTTTGTTTAAAGAAAAGTTGCTGATTTTTTTTAAAAATAAATCATAAATTGTTTTTTCTCCGTAAATTTCATTAGGGAATCCTGCACGATATTTTAATAAAATTAAGTTTGGGTTATTTGAATTTTTCTCATTTAATCTATCAAAAAAATTATTAATTGCTTCATGAGTAGATGAAGTCATTAAAACATTATTATTGACATTGGTATATTCTTCACTAATTGCACATATAGTTTGAGTTTTACCTGTTCCTGGTGGGCCTTGTAAATAAAATATATCTCTCATATTAATTGACTTTTCAATAACTTTTTCTTGATCATCATTTAAATTATATTTCTCACGAATTACTGGATTTACGTTTTTTCATTTGTTTTCAGATACTAATGCATCTTTATTTATTTCAGGAATAGATAATAGAGAGTAAAACAGATATGGGTTTTTATAAAATCCTTTATTAATATTATCAAAAGAGTATTTGTATCTTTTGATAACCTCTATTTTACCTACATCTTTATTTGTTATAACTCAATTAAGACGTATTGCTTTCGAATTATTTTGTTCATCAGTATTATCAAAGATATCTTTTATTTTAAATGATCTTTTGCCATCATTATCCCTATAATTTGATGATATTATTAATTCAGATATCGATAAGAATTTATCTTGGCTCAAATAAGATAAAATTTGTTTTTGTTTTTCTAAAAATTTTTCTTTTTTTGTTTGTTCTTTTGATAAGTCGCTATGTTTTTTTGAATAATTGGTTTTGTTTATTTTTGCTTCATCAATGTTTTGCTTAATAACTTTTATCTCATTATCAATTTTTTCAACACTTTTGTTTTGTTCATTTAAATTATTCTTTAAGTTATTCTGGTTATCTTCATTTTCTTTTTTCGAATGGTTTGATTCATTTATTTTGTTTGAGGGTTTATCACTATTTTTATTTTCTTTTTGCAATGTGTTTAATGTTTTTTTGATAAATTCTAATTCATTCTCTAAAGATTTTATTTGTCTATTGAGGTCCAAAATATTATTATTAGTTTCTTGAAGTAAGATATTCTTTTTTTCTTTTTTGCCATTCAAATTATTCAAAATATCTATTGATTCATTTGATTTGTTTAGTGCATCATTTTTTAAAACATTTAATTCAGATATTACATTTTCGGTTTTTTTAATTTCTGTTTTTATTTCTTGCAAAATATTTGATTTTTGAATCCTTTTAATTTTTATAGAAACAGATTTGTCATTTCCATCATCTAAAAATATTTTTGATGATTTCTCTGTATATTTAGTTTTAGATTCTTGACAAACATATATTCTTTTTTTCTTAAACTCTTCTTCTTTATCTGAAATGCTTATTTCTTCTCCAAAACAAAAAACCTCATCTTTTGTTTGTTTGTCTTTGTTTCAATAATAATTATTCATTGCGTGTATTAAGTCATTTCAATCCTGAAATTTAAACTTCTCTTTTGAGTCCTCTCTTGAAAGTCCTCTATTTATTTTTTGAGTTTTACACAATAAATCTATTAAAGCTGGATCGTTAGATTTTTGTATATTTTTATCAAATGTAAAACTTAATGAAATAGGTCCGTTATGAACTGCGTTGATATTCTTTTCTAAAAATGGAATATTCATATATTCAATTCTATTAATTGTTATATCAATTCCTTCCTCATTAATATCTTGAATACTAGTGAAAATAATAAATGAATTGAACTCATTTAAAAAAGTTTTAGATAATTTAAAAACAAATGCAATATTTTCTAATTTATTGTTCATCGGTTTATCTCAAACATCTTTAAATTCAACAGATTTTTTTATACCCCTTATATCAAGATTTAATACTTGAAGTTGTATTTTGTCATCTGAACTAACAAGATCTGATATTGCATTCAGTTTTTCTTTGGCGTTTTTCTTTGGTTCAAACTCTCTTAAAGAAATTTTTTCAATCATGTCATTTTTTGTGAGACTTTTTTCTCAACTGTTCATTGCTTTTTTATCACTAATTTCTAAAAGTTCGTTCAAATTTGCTCTAATAATTATTTCCAAATTTAAATACCTCATTATATTTCTAAATTTCTAAACATTATAACATATATAAATTTTTATTGAAAACCCTATCATACAATAAATATTTACTAAAATCAATGGATTATTATTTAACCATAACAAATATAAATGGTTTAATGTTGAAACAAATGATATAAGTTTTAAATAATGACTCTTTGAAGAGGATTTAGCTAAGTTAGGAATCTATCCAACTAGAATTAATAAGATGCAAATGTGTATTAAACTTTTAATATATAATAATTTTAAAGAGGATAGTATGGAACCAAAAACAGGTAAACAAAAACCAGTGATACCAAAACCCACAAAGGAACAAGTCAAGTTATATTTAAGTACATCTAAAAATTCAACAAAATATTATGAAGATGGAAAAGCAATAAATAAATTATTTAATGATCTTATTAATGAAAATAAAAAAATAGAAGATATTTTAATTAAGGTATCTTTAATTAATTATGTTGATTCAACAAATATCTATGATGTCAACACTGTTGCCAATCATATATTAAAGTTAGATATTGATACCAGACTGACTTCAGGTGATTTAGGTTTAGTTAAAGATATAGCATTAATAACTATGAAAACCGGAAAACAAATTAATTTTTATTCTTTTGCAACAAAATATTGCGCTCATCATAGTGTTGATATTTATCCAATTTTTGATTCTTATGTATCAAAAATATTATGTCATTTCAATAAGGAATATAAATTTGCAAATTTTAAAGAAGCTGACTTAAAGGATTATCGTTTTTTTAATGAAGCATTAAATTCATTCACTTCATTTTTTAAATTAAATGAATTTGGTAAAAAAGACATTGATCATTATATTTGGTTATTAGGAAAAGAATATTATCCTAATAACTATATAAAAAAACCAAAAACGATTACATCATTGGTTTCACCATTAAAAGAGCAACTTTCATAAAAATAAAAGTAATTTAATTAGTGTTATATTTTAATCATTCAATAACAAATCAAGAAATTTTATAAAGTTATTAATTGTTTCTTTTGAAAAAATATCACTTGGTTTCTCTGAAGATGAAAGTAGACCTAAAGGTTTAGAGGCACTTTTCGATTTACCGAATTGTATTATTTTTAAATCATCTTTTAAAAAGAATGATTCAATATCTGTTTTTCCAATTTCAGAAAGGTTTCGAACAATTATATCTGTTTTGTATTTTTTCGTCGATTTTTCAAATTCAATTCCAGCTTTATCATTATCAACAATAATTTTTGCATTTGATCCATAGATTTTTGTTATTTCACTTATTAAAGATTTTCTTTTTTCTTCATTTGTATTTTTTGCATTTATACCATTTATTGGAAGAAAATGTAAATTATTATATTTCTCATCTATTCTTTTTAAGTAGGTTAAAATTGCATAATCAATAATCCCCTCAACCAAGTAAAATTGTGTTCCCTTATCTTTATATAAAATAGATGCCATATTCTGAAAGGTCATAGATTTTTTAATTGATTCCAGACTATCTGTCCCACTAACATCTTCAACAACATTAACTGAAAAATAATTATTAATCTTACAATATTTACCATCCTTATAAACAATTCTTATTTCATCTAATCTATTTGAATCTATTAAGAATGGAGAGTGTGTGGT
>JAGUQV010000021.1 GCA_030154525.1 Mycoplasmataceae bacterium
CATTTTTAATTTTAGTGATGCCTTTTATTTTCGTTTCCACTTTGATTCCTTCGCTGTTGATTACATTTTTATCTCTTTATCATATGTCTAAAAATAATAAAAATTAAGTCAAAAAATTAATTTTAGTAAAAGTCTTTAATTTTAATTGCAAAATATACAAAATTTAATATTTTATTATAAAAATATTTTAGCCATAAAATAAAATAATTAAATAAAAAATAGAATTAATAATTTTTATCAAAGACATTCAAGAAGTATAATTTCAAGGAACTAAACATGTTGAAATAAGATAAAACAAAGTGACTAATATTTACAATAGTTAAGTCAGATATTTACCCAGTATATTTATAATAATTTCCCAAATTAATATAGATTAAAAATAATGGATACAATTTAAAATTTTGATGTAAAATTACATATGTATAATTCATGATATTTATATACATCTAAATATCATTAATAGTATTTGATTTTTAAATAAAAATAATGGAATAGGGGATAAAAATACTTGTGATAACTGTTTTTAAATTAGTTAATAAATATTTTTGAAAAGGCATTATAGGACCATTATTTGCCTTCATAGTTCCTATTATTATGTTATTTTTTTTAGGAATGACTTTAGGGCATGAATTTTATTTTCCAGGGGCAGTAGCTGTTAGTGTTTTGACCATTGGATTAGTTTTTATGCCACAAAGTATTTTTGAATTTAAAAATTCAACATTATTAAAAAGAATCGGCACTACTCCAATTAGCCCAATAAAATTCTTAATTGTCATAATTATTTTTAACTTTATTATTATGATTGTTTCAATTATCTTAGTTATTATTTCTTCATTTATAGTTTTTTATTCAAATTTACACTCTTCTAAAATGGATCTTTCTTTAGTAGGAACGCCTTTTTCTGGAGCTTCTTGATTGCAAATGCTTGATGGTGTTGATTGAGCATCATTTATTTATTCAACATTTTTATTAATATTTCTTACTATGATTGTAGGGATTCTTTTGGCATCAATCGCTAGATCAACACTTTTCATCCAAGGTGTTGGAATAACAATTTTAATGATTACTTTTTTTGTTGGTCCGGCAGTTTTACCAATTGGAATGACTACACAAGTTGATGCCATTAAATATTCAAGTTATCTACTGCCATTCAAGTATCCAATTTCCTTAATGACTGAAAGTTTTAATGGCTTTAAACCTCAGGGAGATTTAAAATACATTATGAATCTACAGAATTCAAATATTTGAGATATTAATAATGAGTATGTTCTTTACAATGTTTTTTCAAGTATTAGTGGTAAAGAACCAAGTCCCCTTGTTATTTTTAAAAACTATGACAAAATTTTAAATCATATTATGCCATTTTTCTTCATGGGAATTTTTGGATTCTTTGCAATCGGAAAATTCTCTTGAAGCACTCGATCATCAAATAAAATGAATTGAAGAATTTTTTCATCTCTTATCAATTTCACAAAAAATAAAAAGGATGGCAAACACAATGGTGCACATGCAGTTAACTTAAATTCTGAATACCTAATAGAAGCACATAACATTACTAAAACTTTTATAATTAATGGCACAAAGTTTAATGCGAACAATGATATCAGCATCAACTTTAAAGCTGGCGAACCTGTGGCAATTCTAGGGTCTAATGGTGCTGGAAAGACCACTTTTGTTGAAATGATGGTTGGATTAAATAAACCAAGTTCAGGATACTTTCAATATAACTACAAAAGCAAGATTAATTTTCAAGAGTCTCTAGGAATTCAATTTCAAGATTCTTCATATCCGGCAGGACTCAAATGTAAAGATATTATCTTATTTTTAAAAGATGCTTATCAAATTGATCTTGATAATGATGAATTAAATAAATTGATTGAAGAATTTGGTGTTGATAAATTTTATAATAAAAGTGCTCATTCTCTTTCAGGAGGCCAACAACAAAGATTAAATTTATTACTAGCAATTATGCATAAACCAAAACTAGTTTTTTTAGACGAATTATCAACAGGTTTAGATATAAAAATTAGAACAACTATCAAAAAGTTTATTAAAAAATTTGCTGAAGAAAATAATATGACAATTATTTTAATTTCACATGATATGGCTGAAGTTGATTATTTAACTAAGAGAATTATTGTTCTACAAAACGGAGAAGTAGTTGTTGATCGTAAAAAATCTGAAATTGAAGCTGAGCACAAAGATTTAGAAACATTTCTTGAACCATATTTATAAGATGTTATTTTATAAAATAAATTTAAAACATTTTAAAGTGACTACTAATTGGAAATGAAATTTTTCACATATTATAATATTTTATTTTGTGGTTAATAAAGGAATTTTGGCATCTTCAATAATTAATATTGAAGTTCCGTCTGCAAATTCATAATTTTCTTTATCAATAATTGTTATTTGTATTGGCATGTCAGGTAATGTCATTGCTATTTCTATCTTCAATATTCCATTTGTAATATCAGAATCTTTAAGTAAATTAGTTACATTATCATTTAATACTTGTACTAATTGCTTAGGTGAAATTCCTGAAGGAGTTTCCATATTGCTAGAAACTGCATTAAAGGCAGTGTTGAATTGATCCGTAGTATAGTCTTTCTTAACAGTTATATTTAGAATATTTATAACTATTATTGATTCAATTGCAGTAATATTATTTTCAAATTCATAGCCTGATTTTGGTTTCAATATAACTTTGTCTTGTACATTAGTAATTACTTCGAATTGTAACAAGTTAGTAGCATTAATACCTGTAAATAGTTTGCTTAAAAGCTCTAGTTTGATTGTGTCATCAGCACTAGCATAATTCTTTTTAACTTCCTCTATATTAGCTTTTAAAGTTGGAGTTGCTTTAATCCCTTTAATTATTATTGATTGATTAGTTGAGCTTCCACATGAGACAGCCACCAGCGGGAGACTTACAAGTGGTATAGTAATTAATCCTAGTTTTATTGCTTTATTCATTTCAACTCTTTTCATTATTCATATTTTCCAATTATAATCTTAAATTTAAAATTTTTGATTTATTTATATTAATAGTTCTTGATAAACAATCTTAAATAAAAAAGAAAAGAAAAGAAAGTGTTTTCTAAATTACAAAACACAAAAATTGTTTCGATATGCTAATAATTCTTAATATATTTTTTTGGATTATTTTGAATAGATCTTTTCTCTTCTTTAGAAAATATTATAAACGATGCTGACTTTCCTCCATGGGTTACTCAAATATTTTCTTGCATATCGAAACTGAATTCTTTGCAAATTCAACCACTATTAATAGTAGAATTAAAATTATTTAAAATATAACTAATATTTAATTTTTTAGATTCCTTTATATCTTTTTTATCAATATGTTCTAGATTATCTTGATTGGGTAATTCACGAATATGACATTCTTGATTTTCCAACATATTTATTTGTATATCCAGGAGATTTTCTAGATACTTATTAATGATTGATTCATCACTTGATAAATCATGCTTAATCTTATTAGCAATAATTCTAAGTTTCTTAATATCTTGATATATTTCCGAAGAATAAAGGATTTTAAAATGTTCTTTTACTAATGGTTCAATATCTTCTGTATATTGAATATTCCTACCTTTACCAACATTAATGTCACATAGATCAAAAATCATTTTTATATACTTTTCTCATTTATTTGAGAAATCAACTATAAACAGTGTGTACATTTTTAAATATACTTGTCTTAATTCTGACATCAAAGCATTAGAAACTTTATTTGAAGCATCTTGTTTAGCTGTTTTTACTTCTTCATCACTGCTGTTCGTGCTAACTATTGAATTTTCAACTGTAATTATTCCTTCTCTTAATACATCAATTTGTCTATCAACCATTTCTATTTCTTTATTAATTTTATTTTTATAATTTAATAATAAGGAATTCTCAATCTCATTCATTTCTCAATAGTTAAATCAATTTTGACTTATATTAAATAATTCTCTTTGTTTATCACTATTTTGTTCAAATCTCTTTTTCATATTACCAAACTTTCATTATTAATCAATCTTAATGATAATTTAATAAATTATTATTCTCATCAAATATCAAGTTTTAATATTATATATATTATTATTTTATATTTATGATGTATTAAATAATTCAATATAACATAGCAAATAATTTTTTGGTAAACTAATTATTATTAAGTATTTTTGTATAAAATATTATCCATAATTTTTTCAGTATATTTTTTAATTCAAGCTTTATTTGACATATTATTTTATAATCTTTTTATTTTTACTTATCAAAACTTTTCATTTTGCAATAATTAAAAAAATAGTTACGAAAACAAAATTAAATATTATTGATACTGGTAGTATTAGTGCCATGACACTTCATAACCATCCAAAACTGGTAAGTCAAGCTATTAAGGAACATAGACCAATACAAATAAATAAAATAATGATGATTTTAAATAATTTATTTCTATTTGATAAACATTCTAATAAGTCAGATTTTTCATTGACAAACTTTGATGATAAAAAGATAATAGAAATCCAAATCATGATAATTTGAGTTATAACAAGAACTTCAAATAGTAATAAAAATAAAAAATAAATTAAATTTTGATTTTTACTTAAAAATTTTGAAATAAAATATAAATCACTCAGTAAAATTAATTTTGAAATTCAGCCGATTGAAACACTGACAATTAAGAAAGGGATAATTAAGTCAAAAATTTAAGCTACTAATGTCATTTTTATTATTTCCTAATCCAATATTTTTTACACCAGATATAATAAGTAAAGCAAATCAGATAATCAAGAAAGAAAGAGACAAAATATTTAGTATGAGCGAAGTTATTATTAATGATTTGTGCTTTTTATACAATGTGATATTAATTTAAACCTTTAATCCTCAAATATAAAATTAGTAGAACAGTTAGTTTGTTTCTTTCATGTAGAAACATAAATATTCTTTTGATCATAATCTCAAACATATGAGAAGATAATATTATCAATGTCTTTCTTTGCTTGAGAACTAAAAAATATATCAGAGGGATTATTTGAATTTTCTAAAAAATTAATGATTTCTTTGTTTTCCATATTTTTCAATGGTTTTGCATTTTCATTCTTTGAATTTACAATTAATATAGTTGCAGGAATCATTATAAATAATGGAATCAATGACGTTGAAAAAATGATTTTAATTTTTTTCATATATGTATATTTTCCTCTTGAAGTGTATATTATTATATTAATTTAAAAAAAATAAACGTATAACATAATAAAATCGCCCTAAACATTATTTTTGACAAAATTATCATATCCTGTCATGATTCAATCACACCCATATATTTGACCATTCAATCCACTAATAGAGTAAGTATTAAAACTTCCAATTTTATTATGTTTTATTTTTGTTCCATCAGTAAAATTAGTATTTATTAAATCGTTGAACAGTATATTTCTATAATTATTTCTGCCAGCTAGATTAGCTAATTTACAAGCTTTGTTGACTGCATCACCCATAAATACAATATCCCTATTGCTACTTTTACCAACCTTAGTTATATAATTATCAAAACTAAATCAAACACCAATACCTGCTTTGATTACATTATTGATTCTGAATGTTTTATTAATGTTTTTATTTAAATGAGTCATGAAAACATGTAATTCACATGCAACATTAAATACACCATCAATCTGAGATTTGTCTTTTGATTCAAAAATGGCGTAAACCATATCTCCTTGAATAGTAAGTCACAAGCCTTGATATTCTTTCATAATTGAAGAAACTCCAAAAACAAATTCTGAAATTATTTTGTTATAAATATCTACATTTAGAGATGTATTTAATTTTACAGAATCAATAATATCTATTGCTACTGCACTAAAGCCTGCTTTATAAATTTCATTATCAGAAATTTGATCAATTTTGCCATCTGTTAAGTTAGCAATTTCTTTAATTTTATTGTTTGAATTGAACTTCATCTTCATGTGTGTATCTATTTTTTTATAATCCATAATCGCCCCTTAATATTTTTTCCAATGAAACAAATTCTCAACCATCAACAACTTCATCAATATTTTTTGTAACAATAATTTTCCTAAACTTGATTAAGTTGTTATCTAGTGTTTCATTAAGTTGTTTAGTTAGTGCTTTTTTATCAATTTCTTTTTGATATTTACATTCAATAAGAATTTTTTCTGATTCCACTAAAAAATCAATTTCTTTTTTATTTTCTCCACGATAATAAAAAATATTAGGTAATTTTAAAGTATTGGAATATTTTTTTAATAAATAGCAAAATACAAGATTTTCAATTAAAGCACCTCAAGTATTATTGTCTAGTTTTTCAAAATTATTAAAAAAATTAATCATACTTTTATCTTCAAAATACGCTTTGTTTTTTGATTTATCATTTTTGTCTTGATATTTTGGAATTAAGTGAATTAGTTGTGCTCTAGCCAATATTTCAATATATATTTTTGCTGTTTGTCTGGTTATTATTTTACTTTCAAAATTACTTACTATCAACTCATTACCAATGTAATTTATCATATTTTTCATTAATGCTTTAAACTTAGAGGAATCAACCTTATTATTTAAATCATCAGCAATAATTTTATCTATAATACTTGATTCTACCAATTCTCGATATTGAATCTCAGGATCATTATATTGATTTGATCTTGGATATGACCCAAATTTTAAATATGTACCTATATCATCAATTTTTCAAATATCTTTAAATTCATTAAAAGATAAAGGGTTTACATAATAAACTTTTGTTCGATTAACCATTGTTTCGTTCTTTAATGCGCTTGCATTTGAACCCGAAACAATAAACCTTGCTTGAGGATTTAAATCAATAACAGCTTGCAAAAAATTTGATCAATTATTAATCATTTGGATTTCATCAATCAATATTAATTGATATTTATTAAAGGAAATATCATTAATTAATTTCTCTGAATCAATGATATTTAAAGCCTTTAGATTTAAATAGAAAATATCTTCTTGATTGGAAATAGATAAAGTTAATTCATTGCTAAGCTTCTCTCTAATAAAATTATGATAATATTCTTGTGCTAATTGTTCCATTAGTGTTGTTTTACCAACTTGTCTCAGTCCAATTAAAACAATATTATGTTTTTTTATTGCATTTGATAGTTCACCAAATATTTCTCTTTTATATTCTAAATTATTAAAAAATATTTTCTCTCTATATTTGGTTACTAGTTTACTTAACTCTTTATTCATAATTAAAATTATAGCATATTGTTAAGTTGATTTAACATAATCTTGTTATATTGACTTAACAATTTTTATCTTTACTGCATTAAATATAAAGATATAGTCAAAGTAAAAAATTTTTTCAAAGATCTCTTGAAAAAATATTGTTCTTCAAATCAATCCATATGATAAAATAAGATTATAAATTATCAAATATTATTAAATAAATGAAAATTATGCAATACACATTAATATAAGGGGAATATATGGAAAACAATTCAAGCGAAGATTTATACACAAAGGGAAAATCAATGAAGAATAGAAACATTTTAGGAATAGTGTTATGATTTACAATTATTGGAGCGATTGTTAGTATTATTATTAGCTTGATTGATGCAATAATCATTTTAAGCACTGATTTTAAAAATAAAGAATTAAATGATGAAAAAATACTATGAGGCGTATTATCTTTAGTTTTACTTGGGAATATTGCTTGCCTAATTTTTGCAAATAAAATGATTTCAGCTGCAGAGGTTGAAAATAATATGAAACAAGAAGTTCCTCAGCAAGATATTCAAAAACAAGATAATAACAAAATTGAACTTAAAGATTAGATCATTATTCAAAAATTAAAATAAAACATTTTTCACTAAATTATTTTTTTTAGTGCTTTTTTATGTTTATTTTTGACACAAATTATTATGAAAAAGAAACTATCAAAAATAGCTATAATGTAGATATCATACAGGTGAATAAAAAAATGACACTTGAAAATTTGGCCTTGATTGTTAGTGGTATTGGCATAACTATTGCAAAATTATCTGCAACTGTTGAACAAGGATTTAAAAAGTGATAAAAGACTGGATAATATTGAAAAAGATGTTGCTGAAATTAAAAATTGTCCAACAATAAAAAGAGAACTCAATTTACAGAAAAAATTAATGAATAATCGAATAATAAGTTGTTTAAGAATCTTCAATTCTATATTAAATAAAGAATATAAATTAGTTAGTTATTTGGGTATTTAAATTTATAATGAAAACCTAAAATTCATGATAAAGATAAACTAAGATAATATCTTATTTCAATATCAAAAATTATTGATAGGTAACAAATTACTAAATTTAGAGTTAATCTTTAATAATTTAAAATAATGATATATCAAACTTATGCCAAATTAAGTTATAATGTTTAAACAATTTATTGTTTGTAAGAAGGATTAAAATATATGAAAATAAAAAATAAAAAAATAAGTAAGACATTTTTGATAACTAGCTTTATTGGCCTATCAATAACATCTATCCCACTATTGACATTAGCTAGTTGTGGATCGACAACACCTACTGTTGATGAAACAACAAATATTGTGGGAATCAAAGTTAA
>JAGUQV010000028.1 GCA_030154525.1 Mycoplasmataceae bacterium
AATTGGCATTAATTCATTATTGGAAAATAAAAATATTGCTGATGATTCAATATTAAATGATAATCTTTCAAATAATGTTGTTTCAGACTATCCTGCCACAACTGGATATGTTTCATTGGCAAACCAATTTAGACACTCAGTTAAGACTAATCAGGGATGAATTGGTTTAAGTTCAGATTCAAAAACATTACTTTATACAACATTTGATGGTGTGAGAAGATGAACTAAAGAAATGCCAAGTACAATTTATGATGCAAAATTTAATCATTATGATAACACACTAACTGTTTTGACTCATTCTCCTGATGCAACAGGAAATCATTTCTTTACAATCACACTTTTAGATATTGAAGGTAATACCTTGTCGGTTTTTCGTGATTCTCTTCCTGTGTCTAATTCTCCTCTTGATCCCAATGCACCTTCTCCTTATAGTTTGAAAATAGTCAAGAATAATAATGAATTGTGGACAATGGTTTCTGTTAATCCGCTAGCATACTTGGCTCCTTTGGCCCATTTTAGTGGAACAACTAATCCCACTAAATTAAGGCTTTTTGTGTCTACTAAAGATGGTTTGGGAAGTTGAACCACAAGTAACTCTTCCGAAATGGCAACACTAGCGAATGAAACAGCTAACAACTGAATATCTAAAACAATTCCAGATACAATAATTGGAGTGGCCGGACATGTTAACAATTTAAAAATAATTTCTGATTTTCAGTTCTTTATAAGGGATGGAAAAGTTTCAATTTCTACCGTGACACGTCACCATTTTAATAATATCGGGAGTGGAATAGCTGTTTTTCATGTTTTAAGAGACATTACTGTTCCTTCGTCAAAAGGATCGTCTTTTGTTCAAGATGTAAATTTAAGACCCCTTGCTGAGACACCCATTTTTGGTATAACAGAAAATGAAAATTTTAGAAAAGGAATTGCAGGTATAGGTTATTCAAGATTCTTTCCAGAAAATAATAATGAGCTTTTAATACCCATCAGGACAACGTATGCAAATTATAGAGCTCCAGTTGCTGTTGTGGCTTTGGAAAGCAATGGCACTATTAGATTGCCTGTTAATTACTCAGATGCCAATTTGGAACGAATATTTTGAACGTCTCAATCATTATATAGTCCTTTTAATCTTGTTAGAAATCTTGGAGATACTACTACATATCGTATTTTTTCTGAATTAGCATTAGCCTATCAACAAAAAATCTCTATAGC
>JAGUQV010000097.1 GCA_030154525.1 Mycoplasmataceae bacterium
CATTGGCAACCAAACATTTAGAATTACAATTTGCCATTGGTAGTTCAAGTAATGATGCTGATTTAGTAATTAATTGATCAAATCAATCAGATTTTAAAACAGCAATTACCACATATAATGAAACAAAAGATATTTTAAAAACAGAACTAAACATTTATATGAAGTTGGTTCTTGTTGGTGGTACTGGTCCTGACGGAGATATCATTGGTGAAACAAGATATGTCTGAGATCAAAGAATAGTTGAAGTTTACTCTCATGAAAATGGAGTTAATGCAGACTTCAATATTATTGATGTTGCTGGAAGTAAACTAAGAGCATATTCAAGAATTGCTTCTACATGAGCAGATTCTTTATCGGCTGAAGGTAATAAATCAAATGCAATTCAAATATTTGACAAAGAAAATAAATTTGATTTTACATATTATAATCAAAGAGGAATTAAATTAGAAGTAAGTCCTGATGGAACAACTTGAACAACAATTACTGTTTTTGGAGTTGACACTTTTGATGCTTCAAAAACTAATAAAATTCAATTCCGTTTAAGTGTTATTGATCCAGTACTATATGAAATATATGGAACAGATGTTATTGAAACAACAACACCAATTGGAACAACAACAAAAGCAATTATTAAAGATATTATTTCTAAAATAGAATTAACAGGAGTTGTTGCTTCTGATTTAATCACAGATAAAATTAAAGTAACAGGTTCAACATTTAATCTAAATATTACTGAAGCAGATGAACTTTATACAGTTTCAGGTATGTCAGTTGCTGAAGCTAAAACTTTCTTTGAAATTAAATATAGCTTTGATGGACTTACTTACTTCAATAAAGATGAATTTATTGTTGCACTAAGTGCATTAAGAACAACAGATTTAAATAACTTAAATCTAAACGATTTTAAAGTTAGATATGAATTTACATTATTAGGTTCTGCAAAATACTACTCTCTAGAAGTATTTGGAGATCCTGAGGCTGTGAATGCAAACGTCATCAAAGATTTGAATACAACATCTGTTATCAAAACAATTGACTTAAATGAATACATTGCAAACGTTGCAAATGTTAAATTGTCAAATTCAACTTTAGATATTGTTTATGCTGATGAATTAGATATAGTTGCTTTAACAACATTAGGTGTTAAAATTCAATGAGATTATTGAACACTTGAGGTAGGAACTGGAAATGTTGTTCGTGCTGGTTGAGTTGATACAAAACCTACAAGTGTTGCACTTCTGAAAAATCCTGCTGATTTAGCAGCAATACCAATTGCGATTCGTTTTGTTAAAATAGATACTGCTAACACATCAATAGAATTAAAAGATATTGTTGAAAATACAGCAAATGAACTAAATACTTCTGGTTATGCAGTTGACATTTTGTCTCTAAGAGAAATTGTTGAAATTAACGATAAACTAGGTGTGAATTATAAAACTAAAGGTATTGTCGGTAATGTTATATCTATGAATGTTTTAGCAGACTTAAATAATGTTTCTGCACTAGCAAGCAAACATTTAGAATTGCAATTTGCAATTGGTAGCTCAAGTGTTGCTGATGATTTAGTAATTAATTGATCAAGCGAAGCAGATTTTAAAACAGCAATTACGACATATAATGAAACAAAAGATATTTTAAAAATAGAACTAAACATTTATATGAAATTAGTTCTTGTTGGTGGTACTGGTCCTGACGGAGATATCATTGGTGAAACAAGATATGTTTGAGATCAAAGAATAGTTGAGGTTTACTCTCATGAAAACGGAGTTAATGCAGACTTCAATACTATTGATGTTGCTGGAAGTAAATTAAGAGCATATTCAAGAATTGCCTCTACATGAGCAGATTCTTTATCAGCTGAAGGTAATAAATCAAATG
>JAGUQV010000089.1 GCA_030154525.1 Mycoplasmataceae bacterium
CTATAGCCTGATCATTTAAATCTAAAATACCACCAACACTTGAATATCATAGTGGAGAATAAAACGCATGGTGTAATCCTAACGGAACTAGCGATCTTTCGATATATCCAAATATGAATGCATTAAATCCAAACATATTTGAACCAAGAGCTCCTCCTAATATGTTAAAAAACATTCCTACCAACGGTCATAAAACCAATAATAGTAATGTAATTGGAAATAATGCACCAAAAGTAACAACAGGAATAAATCTCACTCCTGAGAAAAACCCTAAAACCGGAGGTAATTGAATGTCTTTAAACTTGTTATATAAAAATGCAACTGTAAATCCAACTATAAACCCTCCAAAAACAGAGGTTTGTAGCTGTCGAATACCTAACACATTCCCAAATAATGAAGTTGGAAGTCCATAACCATCGAATCCTAATGACCCTGATGTATAAAATAATAAGTCGAATCCTATTAATTTACCAGCTGCATCCAATTGTTCAACAATTAGTGAAGATTGAACTCCTGAAAATACTAAATAACCAACAAATGCAGATAAAGCGGCGGCGGCGGCATCCTTCGTGAAGGCTATTGCAATGGCTATTGCAAACAAAACAGGCAATGCTCCAAAAATAACATCTCCTGGTATTTTTAAGAAGTTACCTAAAATAATTAGGCCTTCTACTCCAGCATTACTCCCTTGAGTTGCTATGGTTGCTCCAATTCCTAGAAATAATCCGGCAATTGGAAGCATTGCTATCGGCAACATTAAACCTTTAGATAATTTTGCTATAAATTCTCTTCCTGCACCAGAGCCTTTTTTTCTTTTAGGCAGTCTAGACAGTAATGATTGTTTTATATTCATACTTTCCTTTCTATATAATTAATAATAAGATATATAATATTTAAATTATGAATACAATGGTAAAGACAAATTTGAGAATAGATATTGGTAATATTACAACAATTATCAATCCACATTGAGCATACTATATTATAGGTACTATTTTTCTTATTTTCACTATTGTATCAGCAATTTTGACTTATTATTATATAACCCATCCTGGCAATGAAGACCAAAAGGGATTTTCTTGATTTAAAAAATTTTGATTTAATAATAGAATTGGTTTTTTTATAATGTTATGTATAATTTGCTTATTATCAACCATATTATTTATGATGAATGGTTCTTAACTTATATTTTAAAATTTCAAAAAAATTATTAAATTACACATTACCAATTTTATTTTAGATAATGTATATTAATTATAACACTTTAAGAAAATAAAAATAAAAATTTTATAAAGTATTAATACATGAATAATCTATACAAAACAAAGTACCAAAATTTTCAATATATTTTAGGATATTTTAATTTTTTAATTTCTAACAACTGCAAATGCTTTTTTAATTTTACTTTATTTTTTCTTGATATCTCTGATTGGAAATTAATATATGTAAAGATAATGCAATGATAAAAAGCTAACTGATCATTAATTTCTCTTGGGAAAACATCAAATGATTCTCGATCAAGTAATCTATAAAAATTATCTAACTGTTCAATGGCACTGGTTATCTTATTAAAATTCATTTTTTTCCCCCTACTAATTGAAGATTTGTTTACGAAATAATGATATTGCGGTTCACGAAGATAGCAAAAAATTTTTGCCTTATATATTCAATATGTCATTACGCCAGCATCTTCAAAAAAATCAGATCTTTCATTAAAACGAAAATCGTTATCGGTAATAAACTTTTTTCTAATTAATATTCCTCATGCAAATGGTGTATTTTTAATAAGATATTCTTTTTTTGAATTTATATCATTCATATTGTTTGATATATAAAAAATACAATCTTTTTTAGTGGTTGATTTGTAAAATGAATTTGCTATAAAGTCAGGATTATTAAGTAAAACTATTTTAACAAATTTATTAATTGCATCTAATTCAATTCAATCATCTACATCAACAAAATATAAATAATCTCCTGTAGATTTGTCTAGAAGCACATTTCTGGTTTTAGATATTCCTTTATTTTCTTGATTAATTATTTTAATCCTATTATCAATTTTACTTCACTTACTCAGTAATTCAAAACTTGAATCTGTCGAACCATCATTAACTACAAGTATTTCCAAAATGCTATATGTTTGTTCTGTGATTGATTCCAAACATTTATCAATAAATCGTTCACCATTATAACAGGCAACTAAGATTGATATTAATGGTTTTGATTTCATTTTATATATTATATTATAAAAAGTATTTCTAAATCAATTTTGAACAAATTCATAATAATGTATAATCTTTATATATGAAATCTTTTACTATAATTATTCCCTCTTTCAACTCAGAAAAATATATATCTTCTTGTCTGGATTCCTTAGTCAATCTTGAATATGATCATGATCTAATTGAAGTTCTGGTCATTGATGATGGTTCAACCGATAAAACCAAAGACATTGTAAAAGAATACACTTGGAAATATTCATTTATAAAATATTTTAAGAAGGAAAATAATCATTGAGGATCAGTTATTAATTATGTTAAAAATAATAAATTAGCCACTTTTGATTATATCTCCATTTTAGATTCTGATGATCAATTAACTACCAAATCATTAATAATTTTAAATGACTTATCTGAAAAAGAAAATAGCGATTTACTTGTTGGTTCCTTTAGAAAATGGGATGGTGTAAAATTGAGGAAAAAAATTTATCCGTATTTCTTTTTATTCAAAAGAACACTTCACAATAAAAAACAGATGAATACACCATTTTGTTTACCTTTAATTTTTTTCTCAAAAAATGAGGTTTTTTATAAATTAAATGACTTATCTGAAAAAATGGCATACCAAGATCCTGATTATTTATCACAATTAGTTAAAAACTCAAATTCACTAACTTTCTCTAACAAAACAATTGGTCTATACTATTTCAATAGAGAAGGTAATTCTATTTCAGAACCATGAAATAAAATTAGATTAATGGGTGAATATAATGCTTGCTTAAAATCAATTGAAAATGGAGCTCAAGAAGTTGTGGCATTTAGGTTATGTCAAAAGAATTTTAGAAGAATATTAGACTCTGAAAATTCAGATAAATTTAATGTAAATAGGAAATTTTCATTTCAATGATTTCCTGCATATATGAGATTTTTTTTTACTATTATTTTTTGATTTAAATTAAGAAAATACTTTACCTTTAACTTAAAATAAACATTACTATGAATTATCTGTTTTAAGTATTGCCAAGAATGCTTCCTGTGGAACTTCAACCTTACCAAAAGCTTTTGCTCTTTTCTTACCAGCTTTTTGTTTCTTCAATAGTTTTTGTCTACGAGTAACATCGCCACCATATAATTTGGCAGTGACATCTTTACGATATGCTTTAACTGTTTCTCTTGAAATTATTTTACCATTTGCTGTTGCCTGAATAGGAACTTCAAAATTTTGTCTTGGAATTACTTCTTTTAATTTTTTAGTTAAATCGCGTGCCTTGAATTCAAGAAAGTCCTTATGAATAATGGCACTTAAAGCATCTATTTTTTCACCATTTAATAAAATATCTACTTTTACTAAATTTGATTCACGATAATCAATTAATTCATAATCAAAAGATGCATAGCCTTTTGAAGCTGATTTCATTTTATCAAAAAAATCAAAAATTATTTCGACCAGTGGTAATTCATAAATTAATTTCCTTCTTGTCCCATCAATATATTCCAAATCAATATATTTACCTCTTTTTAATTGACATAAATCCATTATTACACCGAGATATTCATCATTCACAATTATTGTTGCTCTAATATATGGTTCTTCTATTTTGCTAATACTAACTTTATCAGGGAATTCTGATGGGTTTGCAATTATTTTCATAGTCTTATCTGTTTTGTAAACCTTAAATTCAACTGATGGTGCTGTGGCAATTATTTCAATACCAAACTCTCTCTCTAATCTTTCTTGGAGTATTTCCATATGTAACAAACCTAAAAAACCAATTCTAAAGCCGAAACCAAGTGCCTTTGAGGTTTCTGGTTCATATGTAATTGAAGAATCAGACAAAGCCATCTTTCCAAGTGAATCTTTCAAAAAGTCATAATCTTTACCATCTATTGGATAGAAGCCTGTATAAACAACGGGATTCATCTTTTTATAACCTTTTAAAGACTCTGCTGTTGGATTGTTGCTTAAAGTGATTGTGTCACCGACCGCAGTATCTTTTGCTTCTCTAATTGAAGCTGCTATTCATCCAACTTCTCCAGAAGTAAGTTGTTTCCTTTTCACTTCATGAGGTTTTTTAACACCTAATTCTGTCACAGAAAATTTTTTGTTATTAGATTTGAAAAAAAATTCGTCACCAACTTTTATTTGACCATCAAAAATTCTAACTAAAATTATGACTCCTCTGAATGGATCAAAATATGAATCAAAGACTAGTGCTTTTAAAGGTAGAGTATCATCACAATTTTTAGGTGCAGGAATATGCTTAATTATTGCATCAAAAACACCTTCAATATTCTGACCAGTTTTTGCAGAAATTAAAACTGCATCTGCTGCCGGAATTCCAATAACATCTTCAATTTCTTTTTTAATTTTATCAGGGTCCGAAGATGGTAAATCAATTTTATTAATAATCGGTATTATTTCCAATTCATTATCAATTGCCAAATAAACATTTGCCAACGTTTGTGCTTCAATGCCTTGCGTTGCATCAACAAGTAATAGAGCACCTTCAGTTGCGGCTAGGGATCTAGAAACTTCATATGTAAAATCAACATGTCCTGGAGTATCAATAAGATGAAATAAATAATCTTTGTACTCAATTTGAACAGCGTTCAACTTAATGGTAATTCCTCTTTCTTTTTCCAAATCCATTGTATCTAAATGTTGGGCGTGCAAAGAACGGGAATCAACTGTTTTAGTATATTCTAATATTCTATCAGCTAACGTACTTTTACCATGATCAATATGAGCTATTATTGAAAAATTTCTTATCTTTGACTTATCCATTTTTTAATTATAAACAATAAAACTTAAATGATTGTTCTTTTTGATAGTTTAATTGATAAAATTAATTTAATATGAAAAATGATGACCTCTTAAATGAATGAAGAATTGCATTCAAAGATGACAAAACATCTTTAAGAAAGCTTGCAAAATTATCCAATGTGGATGATGATCATCCCTTTTTCTCAAAATTATTTTTTGACTCAAAGAAAATTGTTTCAAAAATAGGTCTTGGATACGGTAAATTAAATATACTAACTATTAAATTAATTGCAAACTCTTTTGCTAATATTTTACTAAAAAAAAATGTTGAAAAATCACATATTGATATATTAGTTTGTAGTGATGGAGCGATTGAAACAAAAAGTTTTTTGAAAAATATATCAGAAGTTTTTTCATCAAAAAAAATTGGTATAACAGCTTTTCAATCAAATGTAGGTTATGATAAAAAATTTATATGTAGAACAGTAAATAAATTAGAACTTGATGCAGCCATTTTTATTGAAAGATCAACATATAACGATGATATATTTAATGTTAGATTTATTGATAACAAAGGACTTGATTTTGAAGAGGAAGTAATTAAATTAATTAAACATGAAGTTGAGGAATATAATGTATTTGAAATTAAGTCAACTCATGCTAAAATTGATTATTTATCAAATAGCAGAGTAGTAAACGATTATGTGGAAAAAATTCTTTCTCTTACTAGTAGAAAGGGCGATCAAAGAAAGATTAAAATTGCTGTTTCAGACTATAATGAGGGAGTTACTGAAATTCTTAAAAAAATATTGGGAAATATGGATTTTAATTATATTATAAATAAAAATATCACTAATAAAATAAGCATTAATCAAAAAAGTAAACGGAATGAAAAAACATATATTAATTACTTTAAGAAAGATATATATTTCGCAAGAAAAAACAAGTGCGGTTTGCTAATTTGCCCATCGAAGAATGGTTCTGAGTTAAATTTATTCGTCTTTAATGGTCGTCAAGTAGTTTATTTAGATGCAAATGAAATAACATTGATGTTTTTAAATTTTTTCTTAATAGAAATGAACATTGGAAATAAAAAATTTAAAAACTTTTATATCGGAACAGACATACCACCAATTAAGTCAATTAAGAATTTAATAAATAAATATAAATTAGAACTTATTGTATCTGAAGACATAAAATTACCCAAAGATAAGTATTTGTTATTTTATTGAAATCAAAATTCGCAATTTATATTTGGTGGTAACAAAATAACAGAATTTGGTTTCCATCATTTAATGGTTAGATTTTTAGAAATGTTTAACTATTACAAAACTCAACGTTTAAATATAGTATCACAAAGAAATATATTGATTAAAATGTATGGTAATTATAAGACTCATGTAATGATATTGAATCATGATTTATCAGAATTACATTCGTGATTAGTAAACATTAAAAAATCTTGAATGAATGAAAAATATCCGATAAGCAACATTATTATGTTTGAGAATATCAAAAATTTTGGAGAGAATATGATTGCAAAAATAATTCTTAAAAATGGTGTTGAATTATTCATTAAATTTAATTATTTAAATAGAAAAGTTGTTATTTTTGTCAGAATTAAAGGTGACGATAGTAAGATTTGAACAAAAGATTACATGGTTAAGAATGCATATATCAAAAACTTAAGTTCAGCAATAAAAAAAGATATAAAGAAAATATAGTAAATTATTTGTCATAGTTATAATAATACTTAATTAATTTATTTGATAATTCAAATTCTGAAGGACTTTCAAAGATTAAAGTGGCTGGATTTTTGTTACACAAAATAATTAATTGCTTTAAGTTAAGGAACATTCTTAAATCAGAACTATTTAATAAATTTCTACCTATAATTATAGCGTGAGGAATTATGGATTCAATGATTGTTATAATTTCAGGCACTATACTTTCAACTCTAATTCCAAATTTTATACCTCTATTTTTTAGTGTTTCAGTTATTAATTCAAGACTTCTAACATTAGATGATTCAAGAAACGTTATTATAAATAACATACTAGTTAATTTTTCAATTTTATCAATATTTTGTAGAATTGCATAATCATTTACATCAATTAAATACTGATCCAACTTACATAAAGAATTAAGCATACCTGCTAAGTATGCATCATCTATATTTGGTAAAATATTTTCATTCTTTATAATCATCTCTGTTCAAAAATTATCTGGATATTCCGGTTTTGGTTTTATATAATTAGCAATAACATTTCCGGTTTTTACTTCCAATATTGGAACTTCAATTGATTTTATTTTTTGATTTTTAATTAAATTATTTAATATTAAATAGTTTTCCTTGAACTCTTCAAATTCATTAAAAAAGATATTTTTCATATTAAAATGGAATGTTTTTTTTAGCTGAGTAGATTTAATAAGTGAAAAGTATATTCGATTAATTATTTTCAAAAGATCTTGTGCAGTTGTAACTCCTTTACTTTCAACTATGCCAATTGCATCATAATAATATACTAATTGTTTTGATACTTTTATCTTCTCAATTTTATCTATTATTTTTTTTATTTTATCTTCCACCTCTTCACTACTTAAACCATATACTATAAGTATTACAATATTTTTCGATACAAAAAAATTGATATTTTTTAATTTCAAATTTTCAAATAAAATAATTATGAATGACTTAAAATTCTTTTGATCTTTTGTTTTAAGATTAAAAGCAATAAAACTTTTATATGGAGAAGTGTTTTTAAATAATTCTTCTTTTGTTATTATATTTAAGTCCTTTGGAAGGTCTTTAACATAACTTCATTCTATGGTTGCATTAATTTCACCTTTTGACTGAAAAAATTCAACAATTCATTGAATGGAATAATTTGATTCTTTTTGACTTTTATTTTTAACAATAAATTTAACATATTTTTTATTAATTTTAATTGCATCTAGAGCACTTAAAAACTTTTCTCTGTTTTCCTCTGAAATACTGCTTAAAAATGTACTTATGTCCATTCAACCATCTTCAAAAAATTCAAGATTTTTGTCTTTTTTGATATCTTTTTCAATGACATGAACTAGATTAGATTTTCTCATTCTATTTTTTTTCAAATCAATATCAATTAAAAATATTCCTGAATTAGATTTAACCTCCTCGCTTTTGGATATTAAATTTGATTTTAATAAAAATATTAACAAAAATAAAATACTAATTATAAATAAAGATGTAAATATTATAATAATTTCTTTCATTCTATTGTCTCTTTTCTATTTTATTTAATTTATTCGTTCAATTGATTTGTGATTCTTCAGAAATTGTTTTATACCGATATCATCTTTTTTAAACTTAATAGTAATTTTATCACTTTCTATTTCTAAAACAACACCTTCACCAAAAGTTATATGTGATATTGTATCACCTATAATATAGTTCTTATTTATTTTAATATCATTATTAAAATTTCTAATAGCTGTTAAATCACTAACATGTGTTGAAATATCAATTCCCATTTCAGCTATGAATCTTGAGGGGTATTTTTGTTTTGTAATATTTGCAATAAAATTTGTTCCTCTTGCTCCAGATACAAATAGTTTTTCCTTTGCTCTAGTTATTGCAACATATGCCAATCTTCTTTCCTCTTCCATTTTTTCTTTTTGCTCATGCTCATCTTCAATTTGCATAATTCTTGCAGATGGAAAAATATCTTCATTCAAACCTAATAGAAATACATTTTTAAATTCAAGTCCCTTAGATGCATGTATTGTCATCAAAGTTACATAATTAATTGCATCCTCTTCAGAATCAGAAGACATATTCATTAGTGATATTTCTTCTAAGTAATCTTCAAGTTGCAAATTTTTATTTTTATTTTCTCAATTTTCAATTGATTTAATCAGTTCATTTATATTTTCAAGTTTTGAATTTACTTCTGTATTATCTTCTTTAATGGCTGATAAATAACCAATTGAATTTAAAAATGATTCTATTGTTTGATGGATTGGTATGCCCCTAGAAATAAATGATTTATGTCTTCTAATCTCATTTAAAAATAAAACTATTTTGGATTTTATTTCCTGAGAAACAGGTAAAATTTTAAAATTTTCAACTAATGCATCATATAATGGCATCTTTTTATCCTCAGAAAATTTTACTAATTTTGCCTCTGTTGCGGGTCCTATTTTTCTGGAAGGCACATTTATTATTCTTTGAAAATGAATTTGTGAATTTGTTTTTGAAATAACTCACAGAAATGAAAGAACATCTTTAATTTCTGGATTTTCAAAAAACTTTTTACCTCCAAATATTTTATGATTTATTGAATCAACGATGAGACTGGATTCAATTAATCTAGAATAAAAATTAGACCTATAAAATATAGCAATGTCTTTTAATTGAACTTTGTTTCTTTTCAATTCATTTATTTGACTAACAACTCATCTTGCCTCTGACTCCTGTGAATATGCATAATGAAATTCAATCGGAGACCCTGCATCACTATTTGTTTTTAATGTTTTAGGTAGTCTATCTTCATTATATCGAATAAGCTTATTGGCTGCATCCAATATGTTTTTTGTGGATCTATAATTTACATCCATTGTAATAGTTGTACTATCTTTGAAATCTTTATCAAAGTTATTGATCAAATCAATATTAGCTCCACGCCATGAATATATTGTTTGATCAGGATCACCAACGATAGTTATATTTTTTAAATTTGATAAATTTTTAATAATATCGTACTGAATACTAGCAGTATCCTGGAATTCATCAATTAATATATGATCGTATTTTTTTGATCATTTTCCCCTAATATCAGGATATTGAGTTAATATTTTGTCAGTTAATATTAATAAATCGTCAAAATCTACACACTTTTTACTTTCTATCTCTTTTAAATATTTCCTGTAGATATCAATTTTTATTAATTCAGTATCACCTTCTTCTCCAATGGCCACCATATCTGGTGTTATAGATTTCATTTTTAACTTTGAGATAAATTCCAACATTGATGAAAATGAAAGTATAGAACTAGATAAATCTAATTCTTTATATATTCTTTTAAGAATATAAATTTGATCAGATGAATCAAGTACGATAAAGTTTTGTGGATAATCTAGTACTTTAATTTCCAATCTTAGAAATTTTGAACATAATGAATGAAAGGTTGAAATATTAACCTTCAATGCTTCATCGCCAATAATTTCTAAAACCCTGTTTTTCATTTCGTTAGAAGCCTTATTGGTAAATGTTAGTGCCAATATTCTTTCTGGTTTGATTTTAATTCTTTTAATTAAATAGGAAATTTTCTTTGTTAAAACGCCTGTTTTTCCTGATCCAGCACCGGCAATAATTCTTAGTGGAAAATCATTTTTAATAATTGCTAATTTTTGCTGTTGATTTAATCCTTCAAATATCTTTTCTTCAAATAAACCTATTTCCTCTTTGTTCATGTTAATTTCTTGATTCATGTTAATCCTTTCAAATCAAATTATGTTTTTTTCTTTTTTCTTTTAAAATTACTTTGTC
>JAGUQV010000043.1 GCA_030154525.1 Mycoplasmataceae bacterium
CCAGAAAATACAGGAAAAATATTACAACAAATATTATGGTTAAACTCAAATATACTAAATGAAAAAAAAATATATAGAAAATAAAACAAACAAAAAACAAAATGGGAATGAACTAATTCTAAGTCATAACAATAAAACGGGAGGAGTCATTCTTTTAATTGGGCCAAATAACTCAGGAAAATCGAACATACTTGATGCGTTAGAATTTTCAACAATAAATTCAGAAGAAAAAAATCCTCCACAACGAACATATTATAATCTTGGATATCAATCAACACAATCAGAAAAATCAACTAAAATTAAATTTTCTTCCCCGGATTGATTTCATACTGAAGAGGAGAAAAAACAAAATCCAACAACTATTTTCATTGATTATTTTAATGATGGTGATTTGTTTTCTGTTTCTGAAATATCAAAGTCATCAATATTTCAAGATATTTTTTGAAATAAAATTGTAAATAATAAATATTACAAAAAATCATGAAAGAAAGAAAAGAAAGAAATATTTGGTATTTTATCTGAGGAAAAAAAACTAAGTGAATATTTAGCAACAATTATTTTCATTTATATAAACATATTATTGGAAGCTGATGGGGATTCCGAGATTAAAATTTCTGAAATTAATGAAAATATTGCTGATTGCCTAGTTGAAGAATTTAAAAAAGGTTCTGAAAGCCATATCAATTATTATTTAAAGAATGGCTCTTGAATTTCAAATGTCATAAAACTCTCTCAGGAATCTAGTGTTGTTAGATATGATGAAAAAGATGATGAAATTAAAAATGTTGATCTTGATCTTAATTTTTTAAAACTTAATAAATTTGGAGAAAATTTTTTCTCAATCATTGATGCAGGACTAGAATTAAAAAATAAATATATTGGTGTCTATAATAACCAAGAACTACCAGAAAACATGAAAATTCAAAACTATGAATCAATTATTAATAATATTAACAAAAAGTTAATGAGCGTTTCAAAAAAATTCAATGAATTATATTTTTCTTCAAGTGAATCTTATGTATTTGAATTAAAAAGAAAAGAAACATATACTAGCTATCTTCTTTGTTTATCTGTTCAAGATGAAAAAGATGGTAATGTCCCAATTAATTTAGATTCTCAATCCTGAGGATTTAAATGATTCTTCAATTTCTTTTTTAACGTTTTTTCAAATAGAGAATTATATGCTGGAACAATTGTTCTTATTGAAGAACCAGCCGTTAACCTTCATGTCGAAGGACAAATTAAATGAATAGAATTTGTAAGGGAATTTGCTGTAAAAAATAAAATAACATTTGTAATAA
>JAGUQV010000075.1 GCA_030154525.1 Mycoplasmataceae bacterium
TATGATGTGGCTAATGAATTATTGGAAATACCAATATTTATTCAGAAAAAACCAACCATCAAACCAACAGATCCAATTAAATTAAAGGAATGAGAAAATGCCAAACTTGGCGGAAAGTTTCAAGCTTATCGTGATGGTGAAACATCTCCTGTTAAGATTAATGATAAAGGTCAATATTTAAAAGAAGACGGAACAACTGTGTATGATGTTTCTAATCAAGATGATGTTGATTTGATTGAACAATTTAAATATACTTTTGAATTTGAAAAACTAGTCCTTAAAATTGATTTATCTAATTCATTTGCTTCAGAAAAATTTTCAAGAGATTATTTACAATCATTGGTTAATGTAGTTATGCAGTTTGATCAACTTGGTGATATTGATAAAATAGAAATTCCAGAAATACCAATTAATTTGGAAAATCAAAATTCTATTACTGAGAAAAGATTGAATACTTTAAATTCAATTAAGTCAGGAACTTATATTGAACCGGCCCAAACTTTAAATAACCAACTTTCAAATTCAAGTATAAAGGCTGAGAATGCTTTATATTCAAATGATATGAGAAAAGCAATTTTGAATTATCAATCAAACATTGTTGTTTTATTAAGTGGTTCTGGTTACTCAATACCTAAATTAAATTTTTCAGATGATCCTGATTCCTGAGAAAATAGTAATTATACTTTAGAATTTCAACCAACAAATAAATCAAGTTACAATTTCTTATATAATGGTTCTACAATTGGTCAAAAACCAATTGTTACATGAGGTGATGCTTGAGGACTTGGTCCTTTTTATGGATTTGTAGTTTATCCAATTTCTTGTATTGTTAATGGACTTGTTGGTTCATTGCCTTCATCATTAGGTGGGGGAGTAGCTTTGCTATCAATTGTAATATCAGTTATTGCTGCAAGAATGTTGACTTTATTACTAACATATAAATCAGTATTTGCACAGGCAAAACAACAAGGTTTAGCTCCTAAAAAAGCAAAGATAGATGCAAAGTATGCTGCTTATAAAGGAAATAAACAAATGGAGCAGAAAAAGAGGCAAGAAACATCTGAGTTATATAAAAATAATAATATCAATATGTTAACTCCTCTTCTCTCAACGCTAGTCTCCATGCCAATATTTCTTTCTATGTGAAGGATTATCCAGGGAATCCCCTTTATTAAATCAACTTCTCTTTGAGGGATAAACTTCTCTCAAACTTCATGGAGAGAATTATTATCAGGAGAATGACAATATTTGATATTGATTATACTTGCGGTAGTTGTGCAAGCAGGATCGCAATTCTTACCGAGGTACCTAAACAAAAAAAGAATGAATGAAAGATCAAATGTAGCAGAAAAAGAAGCTATGAAGAAAGCTAATAAAACACAAAATATAATTATGATTATATTCGTGGGTATGGCAATTATATTTGAAGCTGGAGTTCAAATTTATTGAATAGTTGGTGGTATTTGAATGATGATACAAACATTATTAATACATCATATTCAAAAAACTAAATTCTTTAAAGAAAAATTAATAAAATATGTTTAAAAAAATTAGCAATTTAATTGCTAATTTTTTAATTTAATTATTTAGAATTATCATATAATAATTTTTAATGAAAAACAAAGCAATAAAAACAAACTACAAAGATTCTTGATTGTTTTTTTTAAAGTACTATACCAAGAATATCAAAAACACAATAATTATAATTATAATTAGTATTTTGATATCTTGCATGACAATAAGTCTCCCCTTTTTAACTCAATTAATAACATCTGCTGCACTTGATAATGATTTTGACTCTATTATATATTTTGCTATTTTCCTTATTTTAGTTTCGCTTATAAAAATTTTATTAAACTTTTTATCAGATTATTTGAGCGAAGTTTTTTCAACTAAAATTGAAATTCAAATTAGAGAAGAAATGATGGAAAAATTCCATAAATTATCAATGCAAACTTTTGACAATACTCCAATAGGAATTTTTTTCTCTAGAATTTTGAATGATTTAAAAGAAGTGAGATTATATGTATATGTTCTAGTTAATAATGTCATTACAATTATGTGTCTTATAATTGGAGGATTCTCTTATATATTTTTTATTAATTGAATTGCAGGAATAATTGTTATATCAATTTATTTCATAACATTGATAATATATATTATTTACAAAAATAATTTAGTATATCATCAACAATTAAATAAATTTCTTAATACATTTATTGATGTTGGTGTTGGGGAACATGTTCAAATGATTTCGGAAATAAAATCATATAATAACTCATTAACATCAATAGATAAAATCAAACTTTTGCAAGATACATATTATAAATCAATAAAAAAATATAGTCTTAAAAATGCACTGCTAAAATTAGTTGGAACATCATCATCTATTATGATCTCAGCTTTAACACTAATTATATGTTCAATCTTATATACATATAATGCAATTACATTACCGCAAATGATGGGGTTGGTAATTGCCTCCAACATTTTAACAACTCCAATTCAATTGACCGCTTTAACAATAATGGACACAATAAAATTAAATGCAACTATCGTTAGGATAAATGAGTTTCATAATTGAAATGTTGAAGAAAATAATGGAATAATTGAAACATCATTTAAGGGAGA